>NZ_JAUBQS010000091.1:0-16608 GCF_036701355.1 Microcoleus sp. Pol12B3 | reverse complement strand
GGTATTTTATTCATGAGTATAACGCCAGTTTATCTATCAATTAAAACCATTGATTTTCCTTGCTATGCAGGACTACCGATTTTAGCAGCACCCCCTGGAACTCGCGCCTTAGTTGCCGGATTGGCTGGGGAACCTACCTACCTCACTGTCAGAGAAGATGGTACGCTCCATCCTTGGGGGATTGTCGATAACTGCACCCACTTGGGCTGTACCTTCCCTTGGAATCCCAATGACAATCAATTTCAATGTCCCTGTCACGGTTCTCGCTATGACCCAGAGGGCACAGTAGTACGCGGCCCAGCACCTCTTCCCCTTAAACTCGTCCGCGTGGCTGTCGCAGAAGAGGCGATTTGGATTTCTCCGTGGAAAGAAACCGATCCCCGCACGGGACAAAAACCCTGGTGGGTTTAGCCATGAATGATATCGAAACAAATCTGATTGAAACCGACGAACAGACGTGGGTGGCGCTGCGGGTGGCGTTGCGATCGCCAAAGGCGCGCTTTCAGCGATCGCAGCTTGGGATCGAAGTAGCAAGTGAAGCCACAAACGAACAGGCTTAGTCTTGCTGGAATCGATCGAGGTTGAGTTTTTCTAAATGTTTATTTCCAGTCTTGCTGGCGATGGATGTACCCATCTGCGTAATTTGTTGTTTTGTGAGGTAATTAATGACCGCTAAACTGTTGCCAACAACTCCGACTCCAACTCCGCTGGATTGGACTGCGGTCTTCTTTTTCACGACTGTTCATGCCCTCGCCCTCTTAGCCCCCTGGTGCTTCTCCTGGTCTGCCTTGGGGATGACCGTCTTTTTGCACTGGTTATTTGGCAGTATTGGCATTTGTTTGGGCTATCACCGCCTATTGACCCATCGCAGTTTTCAGGTGCCTAAATGGCTGGAATATGCGATCGCCCTGATCGGTACCTTTGCTCTACAAGGAGGACCTATTTTCTGGGTGGCGGGTCATAGGCTACACCACGCCTATACCGAGGATATCGATAAAGATCCTTACTCAGCCCGTCGGGGGTTCTGGTGGAGCCATATGCTTTGGATTTTCTACCCGCATTCAGAATTCTTCGATTATGAACAGTACCAGCGGTTTGCCCCCGATCTGACACGCGATCGATTTTATTGCTGGCTGAATCGAAACTTTTTGCTGCTGCAAATCCCCTTGGGGCTACTGCTGTATACACTGGGGGGATGGTCATTTGTCATCTGGGGTATGTTTGTCCGAGCTGTTTTACTCTGGCATAGCACTTGGTTTATTAACTCGGTCACTCACCTGTGGGGATACCGTACCTTTAACACAAACGACAACTCCCGCAATCTTTGGTGGGCGGCTATTATCACCTATGGCGAAGGTTGGCACAATAACCACCACGCCCATCCTAACGTTGCCAAAGCAGGCTGGCGCTGGTGGGAGTACGATCCTACCTGGTGGGCAATTTGGCTGTTAAAGAAATTGGGTCTGGCCCGAAAAGTGGTGATGCCACCGGCTCAAAATGTTACACCTTCATAAAATAGGAGATCGACATGAAGCCATGTCTACTGTCACTAAACCCTTCACTTCTGTTTACGGCCCAGTGCAATCCTGGCGCTTTGGGCGATCGCTAGGGATCGATCCGATCAGCCCAGATTCTACTTGCTCATTTAACTGTGTGTATTGCCAGTTAGGTGAGATTGAGCACCAGAGTTGCAACCGCCAAATTTTTGTCCCGACTCAGAAAATTCAACAGGATTTGCAATCGTTCCCTGTCGGCGATGTGAACACCATCACCCTCAGCGGTAGCGGTGAGCCGACTCTGGCGCTGAATTTAGGCGAAATTCTGGTTATGGCGAAGGAGATAACTAGGAAGCCCGTTGGGGTATTGACCAACGGCAGTTTGCTGGCCGATCGCGCGGTGTGTGACGAACTGGCGATCGCCGATTGGGTAGCTGTCAAAGTTGATGCCATTGCTGCTGAATCATTCTGTCGCATCAATCGCCCCATGCCAACCATCAACCTCCTGGACATTTGGGCCGGTCTCCTCCAATTTCGCCAACTCTATTCAGGACACCTGGCAATTCAGACGATGCTACTCACCGAGTGGAACGAACAGGATCGGGCAGAGTACATCCGCCGGATGCAAGCATTACTGCCCGACGAAATCCAACTCAACACGCCGACGCGACTTTGCCCCCTGACGCATCAGCTAGAAGCACGAGGGAACGATCCGCCCAATGCCTGTTTATATCCGACAAGGCAAATCAAGCAAGTCCATCCTGAAGTGCTACAGGTGTTTGGCGATCGCATTGAACGTGTCATAGGAATTCCAGTGCGTTACCCATTATTAAAACCAGAGGCAGAGAACCTGATGAAACCTCAAAAAACAAACCCCTATTTTCAGCTTTTAGACATTCCCCCTGGCTATCTCAACATCATGGGATATGTAGACGAGTCGGAAGTGAATGGGCCGGGTTGTCGAGCTGTGATCTGGGTGCAAGGATGCCTGCGGGAGTGTCCAGGCTGCTTTAATCCGGCTTCCTGGTCCTTTGAGATCGATCGACTAATCAGCGTTGATGCCCTTGCCCAGCAGATTCTCAGTCACCCTCGCAACCAGGGTGTCACCTTTTCGGGCGGAGAACCCTTCTGGCAAGCTCCAGCCTTGGCAGATTTGGCACGCCAAGTCAAAGCAGCAGGATTAAATGTCATGTCGTTTACTGGCTTCACGTTAGAACAATTGCGATCGCAACAGGGGCCCGCCGGTGTTGAGGAGTTGCTGGAACAACTCGATATTTTAATTGATGGTGCCTACGTGCAGTCTTTGGCAGTCAACTCACCCGATTCTCTCGTTTCTTCCAGCAACCAGCGCGTCCATCTTTTCAATCCTGCTTTTAGGGATCGACTCACTTGGGCGAGCGATCAGATGGAGATTCATATTCTCAAAGATGGCAGTCGGATTTTCACAGGCTACCGGGGTCAAATGAATCTGGCTGAGTCGGAGTTATGAACCCGATCGCATTAAGCATCGAGCATCCAAGCAATACACTTTTGCATTTGATTGCTCATTGTTTGTCGATCGGCATTATACTTGCGGCCGTGTCCCGGCAACACCCATTCAAACGAGTAATTAGCCAAATTCTGCATAGATTTGATTTGTTCCGGCCAAGAATACCAACAGACTTCGTGAAAGCCAACTAGCTGCTGCAAACTTTCCGACCAAGCAAGATGATCGCCGGTGAACAAAAACTTGTTATTGTAAAGCAAAACTGTGTGACTTTTCGTGTGACCAGGTACAGAAATAATCAACAAATCATCTGCGATTTGATGCGGTTCGCTACCAGACAATTGAATTTCTACACTGCGAGTACCCGCGTTAATTTCGTCCGCATGAAGGATGCGATCGCACCCAAAATGATCGCGGTATTGTTGATGATCTGCCACATCATCGCGGTGAGTCAAGTACAGATAGCGAATGCCGCCCATTGCTTCTATGTTTTTGACTAGCGGCGGCACAAAACGGGGAGAATCAACTAAAATGTTTCCTTCGGGGCGGACAATTAAATAGCTGGCTGCGGCGTAGGATTTCTCTGAGTGGTAGCCACAGTGATAGACATTTTCTGCTACGAGTGCGGGTAACAGTTGCTGGGCTTGTTTGATGCTTTTGGGTTTTTCTACAGTCCCGATCGAACTTGTGGGACAAGACAAAAGAGCCGCGAGCGATCGCATTTCTTCAGTTTCATTAGTTGGCTGGTGGTAAACCGCAGACTGTTCTCCCGATCGACCAAATACTTCAGGTGCCATCCACCGACAAGTATCGCAGTCAATACAGGTACTGTCTACATAAAAATTACCGTTAATATTTTCAGTACGCCTCCGATTAATGTTAGCCATTGTTCTACCTCTTAATAACCCATATAAATTATGGTAACAATGAGTACCCCCCACATCCCGCCGGAGGTTGAAACCGTCTCACAGCACAATCCGTTTAAAACTCACCTCTTGCACCATTCTCAAGAACGGGCAAGATGCCCGTTCCACAAGAGATTAATTTTCTTGTGGAACAGGCATCTTGCCTGTTCCTAAAAGGATTATTGACAATGGTGCAAGATATAAGTTTCAATCAACAATTCTACTGCTGGTTCTGGTCTGCTGGAAAAGCACCAGCTTTCACCGCCACCGTAACAGGTTGTCCGCCACGGCTCAATTCAAGCTGCAGATCGCTGCCCACTGTACTTTTCTCGACAATTTGCTGTACGCTGCCAGCATCAGTTACTTCTGTACCGTTGATTTTCTTGATCACATCGGCAAGGCGAACTCCAGCTTGTGCCGCCGGAGAATTTTTCGCAACTCCCAAAACTAACACACCTTTATCTTCAGTCAGCCTCAATTTGGTGTTGGGATTTTGATTAAATTCTTTCTTGATTTCGGGAGTAATGCTCAACATCCGAACGCCGAGATAAGGATGTTCGGCTTTTCCTGCTGTTACTAATTGATTGGCAATTTGTTGTGCTCGATCGATCGGAATAGCAAAACCCAATCCTTGAGCGCCTTGAATAATCGCCGTATTCATGCCGATAACTTGACCGCGCTGGTTCAGCAGCGGCCCACCTGAATTGCCGGGATTGATCGCAGCGTCGGTTTGAATAAAGCTGACGCGCTTGTCGGGAACACCGACATCGGCGCTAGAACGGCCTGTAGCGCTAATAATTCCCACAGTCACAGTATTGTCCAAACCGAGGGGATTGCCGATCGCGATCGCCCATTCTCCCGGCTCTAATTCTTCAGATTTGCCCAAACTCACCACAGGCAAATTGGTAGCTTCAATTTTCACAACAGCTACATCAGTAACTGTATCGACGCCTAAAACTTTGCCGACAAATTCGCGACCATCCTTCAGTTTTACCGTCACCGTATCTGCACCGTCAACAACGTGAGCGTTAGTCAAAATGCGGCCGTCGGAACCAAAAACAAAACCCGAACCCGAACCCCTTTCTACCCGATTTCCCGGTTGAATGGGAGATTCCGGGCCGAAGAAGCGGCGGAATTGCTCGGGGATCTCATCTGGAACTTGATTCCTCACCGTGCGGGACGAATTGATCCGCACCACTGCCGGGCCGACTTCCTGCACAACTTTAGTGACAAAATTAGAGTCTTGAGAGGGCAGTATATTCGCAGGCAATGCTGAGATTGGCGCTGTAGTTGAAGGTTCAGCTTTGATGGCGTTAGAACTTCCAGGAACTTGAGAAGTTAGGGCGCTGCACCCAACCGTTGCGGTGGAGCCGAGCAAAACAAGGGATAAAAAAGCCAGTTTTTTCGGCAACGAGAAATGGCGAGAACGCACAGTGGTAGCAGGCATATTTTTGGTTGACATAGTATTGAGTTGGTGGGAGTTAGAGCGAGAGTTATAATTAGGATTTTGCATTTTTAGCACCTACTGTAATTTAATTACAACTTAAGGTTGTTTAATTTTAATTCAAGCATTGATGATCTCTGCTTGACTGGTGGGGTTTACCCTACAAGCTGGGGTAGAAACCGGACAGTCGCAGGCAAATTGTTTGTGAAATCGAGCTTTTGAGTGCCATCGAACTGGGTCTGCACTGGCGAATTGGTGTCTGAGTGCGATAATACAAACTACGCTAGCCGGCTCGCATATTCCGTATTTCCCGCAAATTTTTCACAGGATTTATATCCGAAGTCAACAACTATCCTGCACTTAAAAAAACCTGGTTTCTAAGCAAAATCTTTGTTGTGAGCGATCGACCTTAACCTAGAAACGGGGTTTTTGACCCCGCCTGTATCCAGAAAGGCTAGCAGCTAAAGCACCGCAAAGCCTCACCCTAAAGCAGGAAGTGAAAAAACTTTAAAGTCTCAAGCTAAAGTACCAACTAAGCCTCAGTCAAAATAGCCTGCAAAAACTCTCTTCTAATCTAAAATTTGAACCTAGGGAGGAATTTTATTGCTCCATATGTTCAATGGAACTAACCGAATCGATTTCCCTCGACTTGTTCCTCGAACTCTCCAAAACATCAACAGTATTCTTAATAAAACCAGCCATCGGCACAGCCACTAACAAACCTGCGACTCCCGCCACCTTAACTCCCACCAGCAGCGCCACTAAAATCCACACAGGATTGAGACCGATAAAACCGCCTAATAACCGAGGAGCAACCCCACTTTCAATTATTTGTTCAATTACTGTAGCGACAGCTAAAACTGTAACGCCGAGCCAAAAATTGTTTAATGTGATCAGCAAACTGACAATGCAAATACTGAAAGGTGCCCCGAAGGGAATCATAGTCATTACACCCACACCCAAACCGAACAGAAGTCCGAAGGGAACTCGCAAAATTAAAAAAGCAACAGTGATAGACAGTCCCATCAAACCTGCCAAAGTTGCTTGCCCGACGAAGTAGTTGTGGAAGCTTCGCGCCAGCAACTCTCGCAATTGAAGGCTTAGCTTGGAAGGAAACCATTTAAACAATCCTTCCCATACGCGATCGCCGTGCAAGAGCAAGTAGAATGTTACGACTATTGTGAGGAGGAAATTCAACAGGCTGTCGGCAGCACCTAAGCCAAATTTGAGAATTTCGCCAGTGAGAGACTGCAATTGAGATGAAAGTCGATCGCTCAATTGGGTAGTCAAGCCGCTGACATCAATGCGGAGATTGCGATTTTCGGCCCAATTGTGGAATGCTTCAATCTGTTCTGTGCCAGAAACTATCCAAGTCGGCAGTCGGGTGGCGAGTTCAGTGATTTGGTTTAGCAGAATTGGCGCCAGAGTTACACCTAAAACCACCAATAGCAGTAAAGTCAAAAACAATACCGACAAAACAGCTCGATCGCGCTTCAAGCCGTATCTGTGCAGAAAGCGCACTGGATAATCTAGCAAAAAAGACAGCACTGTAGCCACTACCAAAACTGTAATCAGGGCGCGAAAATATTCAAAGACTAGGAGGGCTAACCAGCAGTTGAGTACCGCTAGGGGAAATACCAGTCCGTAAGTCCACCAATGCGGCAGTTGAGTGAAACGTCTCATCTAAGTTAACCGAGTTAAATTTTGAGATGCAAGATGTGAGATTGACACTGCTATTAGCCCTTCTCCGTTAACCATTTTATGTTACATTTATTTATACCCGACCGCTGAAAATTCCCAGTTGCTCGACCCGCAGCGGAAATGGGGTTGCGGGCAGGCAGTGCCTGCCACAACCATGTTATATCGTTTCCGATGGTATGGATATATCACCTGCGAAAAAAATATTTGTTGCTGTTGGCAAGGCAGCAGTTTGCAGCGCACGATTCAACCTTTTTCCCCGTGCCGTTCAAGAGCTAATTGAATTAAACGATCTACTAATTCAGGGAAAGAAATACCGTCCGCTGCCCACATTTGCGGATACATACTGGTAGCTGTAAAGCCAGGAAAAGTGTTGATTTCGTTAATCAAAACTTCTCCGGTTGATTCAATGTAGAAAAAGTCTACTCGCGCTAAACCTGCCGCGTCTATAGCCAAAAATGCTTGCACTGCCATTTCTTGGATTTGCGAGACGATCGCAGCGCTGACTTTTGCCGGGATTGAGCAGTCGGCTTGTCCCTGGGTATATTTAGTTTCGTAGTCGTAGAAATCGCTTTGAAAAGTAATTTCTCCTACGGTAGAAGCTGTGGGGTTGTCGTTGCCTAAAACTGCACATTCTAATTCTCTAGCAACCACACCTGCTTCGACAATTATCCGCCTGTCGTAGCTGGCGGCGCTGTCGAGAGCTGCTTCTAATTCAGCGCGCGATCGAGCTTTAGAAATTCCCACAGACGAACCCAAATTAGCGGGTTTTACAAAGCAAGGATAGCCCAAATCAGCTTCAATTTTGTCGCACAGTTTGGGGAAAATGCAAGGATTAGACCAGATTTCTGAACGGTTGACAGCGATGTATTTTACCTGTGGCAAACCAGCCTGAGCAAAAGCCATTTTCATGGCAATTTTATCCATTCCCAGCGCCGAACCTAAAACCCCGGAACCGACAAAAGGAACTTGCATTAATTTCAGCAACCCTTGCACCGTACCGTCTTCGCCGTTTGGCCCGTGCAAAACAGGGAACCAAACATCTACGGCATTAAAATTAGGAAACTGTCTAGGCGCGGGAGAGTCATCTTGTCCTGGTTGTTCCTCTATTTCCAGAGGTTTTCCGGCGGCTAAGACTTGTTGAGGGAATGTTCCCGACAGCCAGCGGCCGTTTTTTTGGATGTAAAAGGGCAGAACTTCGTATTTAGAGGCATTTTCGTCAGCAGCGAGGGCGCGGGCGATCGCCCGCGCTGAACTAATTGAGACTTCGTGTTCGCCCGATCGCCCCCCGAACAATAGCCCGATCCGCATCTTTGTCATTTTTCAATACTCCCGGTACTTTTTGACAAATATACACGCAGTTAGCGCAGCTATCACAGGAAGTATGCGGCAGAAACTAAGAATTGAGCACAAGCTGTTGCGAACTTAAATTGTATATTGCGGGCGGTCTCAAATAAACTGCCCAGTCATAGTTTGATTATTTCTTGACATACAATTTAAATGTCCCAACAGCTTACAGCATTTCTCCGGTCAAACTAAAAGCGCGAATATCTGTAATTTTAACCCGCACTATTTTACCCGCCAATTCAGCAATATCGCCCTTAAAAAATGTGAGGCGATTGCCGCGAGTGCGTCCCATCACCTGAGTTGAATCTTTAAGATTCTGGACTTCCACCAAAACCTCTTCAGTGCGTCCGAAATAGCGCTGCGATCGTTCCATCGCCGTTGTTGTGACTACATGATTGATTCGTTGCAGGCGATCGGCTTTCACCTCCTCAGTCAACTGATTTTCCCACAAAGCCGCCGGCGTCCCAGGGCGAGGCGAATAAGCCGCAGTATTCACCAAATCGAAACCAACGTCTTCGATCAACTTCAAAGTCTTCTCAAACTGGGCTTCAGTCTCCCCAGGAAAACCGACAATCGCATCGGCAGTAATCGAAGCATCCGGCATATAACGGCGAATTGTATCAATAATCCGGCGATATTTTTCCTGAGTATAGCCGCGCGACATCGCTTTTAAAATATCATTATCTCCCGACTGAAAAGGAATGTGAAAATGTTCGCACACCTGCGGTAATTCCGCACAAGCCTTAATCAATCTTTCCGTAAAATAGCGCGGGTGGCTAGTAGCAAATCTGAGGCGATCGACTCCCGGCACATCCTGAACAAAATAAAGCAAATCCGTCAAAGTATGCTGGTTGCTGCCGTCCGGTTTTGTTCCCGGCAAATCGCGTCCGTAAGCATCAATATTCTGCCCCAACAAAGTTACTTCTTTGTAACCTTGACGGCCCAAATCTTCCATTTCCGCCCGAATTGCCTCCGGCATTCGCGACTGTTCAACCCCGCGAACATTCGGCACAACACAATAAGTGCAGCGTTCATTGCAGCCGTAAATTACATTCACCCAAGCAGTCACCTTGCTGTCGCGGCGCGGCTTAGTAATATCCTCCATAATCTCAACAGCTTCAGTCGCCACAACTTGATTGCCCTCAAAAACTTGTTCCAGCAAATCTTCAAGTCTGTTAGCGTGTTGCGGCCCCATTACTAAGTCTAATTCCGGCACTCTCCGCAGCAGCGCTTCACCTTCCTGCTGCGCCACGCATCCAGCTACAATTAAAGTTAAACCCGGTTCTTGGCGTTTGCGATGAGCTTGCCTTCCGAGGTTAGAATAAACTCTTTGTTCGGCATTATCGCGAATTGTGCAAGTATTGTAGAGAATCAAGCTAGCTTCGTTCGGGTCTTCCGAGAACTCAAAGCCCATATTTTCCAGAATGCCGGCCATCCGTTCCGAATCGGCTTTATTCATCTGGCATCCGAAAGTAGTGATGTGATAGCGGCGGGGTTTAACGGTCATGGCGAATTGCAGGCAATAAAAAATATAGGTTTTCAACCTTAACCAACTATTATATAACAAGTCTAAACCATTTGTGAATATTTCTTTTTATGAGTTCATTTAAACAACGGCGTTCACCAATCTCTAGCGTGTGTGAGGCGCAACAATTAACTGTTACAGGGGTCTAGGAACCCGGCTTCTACGAGTTTTGGGATTAGTCACGACAAATCTAGCAATAAACCGGGTTTCTGAAATACTTTTGCGCTTATTTATCTATTTATTTTGTCTGTAAAAACTGTAAAATTGTTTTGGCAATACCTTGTGCAGCCAAATAAGGAACTCCATTGCCAACAGTTTTAAACATATTAGTCAATGTCATCTTTGCTGGCAGTGCAAAATCTTTTGGCAGTGACTGAATAGCCAGTGTTTCTGCAACAGAAAGCCGGCGAAGTTTGTAAGGGTGCAAGTGAACTTCATTATTGCCATAACAAGCGGTTGGCGAATAACGCCATCGGTGCAATCGCTTGAAAGATTTTTTTGAATCATCTCCTTCATCAACGGAAGCAAACCGCTTAAGGCCGGCTTTGGGTTGGAAATAGTGTTTGGCATTGGGATGGTTGAGAACGTCATTTTTTTGGAACCAAAATTCTACCGTTAAATCTTGGGGAATGCCATCAGGACAAGGCACGAAACAATCATCTGCAAAGGCTGTTCTATCAGGCCAAGGATGAGAAAAAATTTCTGATTTGGGATATAATACCTGACTTTGCCAAGGAAATAAACTTTCTGCTAACATTTGGCTTTTTTCCTCTAGGGAAATGCCCAGATTTTTGACAAGGTTTTTTCTAAGCCCAATCAAAATAATTCTATCTCTATCTTGCGGAACCCCGTATTCTATTGCATTAATTAAACGTTCGGCAAAAACGTATCCCGAATCCGCCAACTGATGTTTTAGTTCATCGTAAAAAGCTTTATGTTTTTTGGTTCTCCACAAACCTTTAACATTTTCAAATAAAAAGAAATCTGGCTGCTGCTGACAAATCAATTCAATGTATGAAGCGGAAAGTTTGCCTTTATCTCCTTCTTGACCTCGGTTTTTGCCACCAATAGAAAAGTCAGGACAAGGTGGCCCCGCGATAAATCCCACAATATCGTGATGCTTGCGGGCATCCTGCATCAATTCCCGCAGGCGAAAAGCTGCTTCTCCCCCTACAAGTCGAGTTACATCTGCTTCCTCTCCTTCGCAATATCCGTATTCTGGTAGCGGCAAATTCAGGCATTGCCGAGAATAGCGGTATGCTTGCATGAAAGGTGGGAAAATTTCATTGACATACGCTACATTAAAGCCGATCGACTCAAAACCTAGATCGAGCAAGCCAGAACCCGAAAAAAATGAGAAAATACAAGGAGGACGGTGCATTGAAGGATGCCAGCAATTTTGAGTTGAGCTTACTATAAATTCTGTCGGCTGCGGAGGGAGCGCTGAACCTTACTATAAATTCTGTAGGGTGCACAATACGCACCTTTTATTATTAAAAGTCGCAGATCCCGCCGGACACGGCAATGCCGTTCCCCTACTGGTGCGCATTGCGCACCTTACTATACTCAAAACTATTCTTAAAACCATTCACCGCCTCGGAAACGCCAGTGGGGAAACAAAATCCGCATCAGTGTTTGCGATGCCAGATAAATAGCCAGCCACACTAAACTATAATGCAAAGCAAAAGCTCCCAAGTCAAAATCTTGTGCAGATATCCCCGGTAAACCGATAACTTTGATTAAAAATAACACAAAAAGTGCTTCCCAAATTCCGGCGAGCAATTGAAATGCACCGGGCCAATCTCGATCCCAGCGGAACTGCTGAATGTATATATATAAAGCATCCCAGCCAATGCCAAAAATCGCTACATACCCTAAAATCCAGAAAAAAATTGAGCCGGATTTGGATGTCATTAAACCTATAAAAAAGGGCAGGGTTACTAAAACGCCTACTGTTGCAAATAGCAATAACCGAGTTTGCCAGCGGCCGAATAAGGTGGGAGTCATGCGATTTTAGATTTTAGATTTTAGATTTTAGATTACATGGCAAAATTGTTCGATTTTGAATTTAGATTTTAGATTTTAGATTGAACGCGAAGCTAGTTTAAATTAATTAAATCCCCTACATTGCTTGTTGCCGAACTTCGTCCTTCAAGTTAGTCGGGAGATTTATTTAAAATCCACTTCAACCACTGCAGGAACGATCGCCAAACGCTCAATTTCCGCACACCAGCCACTCGGTTGGCGGCCAGACTTTCAACCGATCGCAAGGCGGCGTATTGCAAGCCCAAAAAACTGTCTACCGGCGCGTAAGGCCCCCCCAAAGTAATCGCGCCTGCTGCGTATACCCGGCCTTCTGTGTTGCAACCAGAAGAATTCCGCAATTCGGGGACTTCAAAATCGTTGTTAACACTCAGCCGGCCCAAACCGTTGAGGGGAAGATTGTATTGAGCTACCAAATCGTTTAACAGCGGACTGGTTTTTACCTTAGCGTCCAAACCCGTAGCATCAATAATAAAATCAGCTTCTAACTTAATTTGCCCCTTGAGTTCCTTCTCCTGAATGTACGTCACCGTGCGGTTTTGACTGTCGCGCTCAACTCGCTCGACTTCCCCGAAGGTAATTTGATACCATCCTTGACTTAAACCTTCTTTGACAATCCGCCGCCAGTCGCTGCGCTGGGCTGTGGTAGTGCCGCCCCAGTCTGTGAGCAACTGCGGCCGCAATTCGGGGGCTGCTTTTTCCAAAAGTACCCGGAGTTCCCCGCCCCAGCAAGCTTTCGGCCAGTTGAAAGGTTGAAATTCGTAGTGATTTTCCACGCTACGCTCAGCGAGTTTAAATTTGTTACCTTGAGGTTTGGGCGATCGCATCAAATGCAATACTTGAATGTTGCGGTTCCGCTGCCGCGCTTCGTAAATTCGCTGCACCACCCGCGAAGCCACAATTCCCCGGCCTCTAATTAACACGCTGCCGCCGCTGGCCTCCAATTTTTCGTAAACGCCGTCGTGCTTTTCGTAAGCGTTGACAACCGACTCAAAATCCTGGGTTTTTTCGCGGTAAGCTTGCAAGTCGGGCAGAAATTGAATGGCGGGATAGCCGGTGGCTAAGTGTACGTATTTGGCGATTAAAAAAGCGTGCTCGCGGTGATCCGCATCCGATCGAGAATAAGCGATCGCGTACCTGCCGTCATCTGTTTTGCGAATTCCCCGCACTCTACCGTAGCGAAACATCTGATTCCACCCAATTCGATCGACTTCCCTGTCAATAGAATCAAACACATTCCCCGCGCGAGGCGTATAAGTTTCGGCAAAAGTCGGTTCCGCAAACACCTGCCACATCAACTTCAACGACATCCCCAAACGCCCTTTCCGCAATTCCTGCCCAGCTTCCCGCAAAGCATAGGGAGGCCACCCCCAAATGTTGTCTGGACAAGAGTCAGAATTCGATCGCAGGCGTTCCCGCAGCGGAATTTGAGAATTCAGGCACAGGCGCAGGTAGCGGGCGTAAGGCTGCTGTTCCATGCCCAAAACCGCAATTCGATCGATTTTCACGCCGCAAATTCTCAGCAAATCCACCCAAATAAAGCTGCCCAAACCGCCGCCAACGGCAGCCCAATCAACTTCTGTCACAGGGAGTCCCCTAGATTCGAGCGATCGCATTGACACTTGAGAAGCTTGCAAAAATGCGATCGGCGGAAATTCTTCCCTACTACTTGTTTGAGGAAGCTGCAACATTATTGGCTGGCCCAATGCCGGGTCTGGCCCATTGGTCTGCGGGTTAAAGAAAATGTGAAAATTGACCGACGGCGTTTCTGGGGAATTCACAGCAAAAGAAATGCCGATCGCGTAGGGCCCAACTTGCAGCATATCGCCGTTTGCCAGCACGCACCGGGTTTGGCGAACGCCGTTAACAAAAGTACCGTTGCGGCTACCCGTGTCAGTGAGTAAAATACTGTTACCTTCGGTGCCAATCACTGCGTGGAAGCGAGAAACTTGACTGCTGCTGAGGGCAATTCGAGAAACTCGTTTCCCGTTGATTGTGGCGGGCATAGCTTCAAAAATTCGTCCCAAAGCGATGGGTAAGTCGAGTATGGGGGATCGACAATCCCCCGTAGCTGTATCTGTCCAAGTCAGTCGCAGGCGCAAGGGTTGAGAATTCATGATTATTTTTTAAACATCAGCCGTCGGCTTTGACCTTTCTGCAAAAAAAGATTTTTGAAGTTGAGAGTGTTTAGCGGATAGCCCGATTTTCCCTTTTTTACACTCTCACGGAGAGATGACCACACTCGCCGCCGCCGCCAAAGAAGTACCGCACCACGGACACCCCGCATTCAACTGCGCGTAAGGCGAAATTCGGCTGCATTTGGGACATTGCAAACCATATTTTGAAAGCCCCGTCGGCTGAAAGTTACCAGGTGCGGGAGGTCCAGACAGCAAAACTGTCTGGGGCGCGGCTACCTGCACCTCGGTCACATTCACCACCTCAATTTGCAGTTGGCCTAAATGGATGTGGCTTCCCGATTTCAATTTTGCTTCGCCTCGGGCGAGAATTTTTCCATCTACCAGGGGCGGATTGCTTTCGCGCAAATTCCGCACTGCATACTCCTGCAATTCCTGATTAAAAAATATTTCAACGTGCAGAGCCGATACGCTGGGATGCGAAAATACTATATCGCACTTCGCCGGATCGCGTCCGAGCCTCACGCTTCCCGGATTTTTGCTCGGCTGTCCGTTTTGAATTGTCTGAGTTTGACGCACCCCAGCTTCTGACCATGCTAGAGTGAGCTGGTTTGTCATGATTGTCTAGTTTGCTCAAAAATATAAAAAAATATTAGCTGATTTATTTTGAGGACGGACTTCCTCACCAAAAAACTTAATTAGAATTATTGACGCGGACTCGCTCAAACTTCTGAAAATATTATGTGCAGCACAAAAAGCCCCGACTTCGGGGCTTTTTGTGCTCGCATTGGCTTTTTTTGAGAGACTGGCTCGCGCTTGCCAGCTTTTCTTTCCCACAAAATTATTGACCCCAGTACACCTTTGTTAAAATTTTGCTGTTAAAGATTGAGCAGCGATTACTAAAAACTAATTGCTGTGGGGTTTCCAGATTTGCGAAGGTTTGGGGCGCTAGTGACGAATTTTGGAAGTTGGGCGATGGAACTACCTCGGTAACTTCGATCGCCCAACCTCCTCAAACGTTCACTGTCCTAGTGCTATCTCTCACGCTGCAACTGTGCAATCTTTCATTACAGGGCCAGCCTTGAGAGACTTAAGCTTCGCTCTTGCGGCTTTTCCGACCGCCTTCGCGACCAATTTGAGCCATGTGTTCACGATTTCTGCTGACAGCTTCGCCGCCTTTTTGACCAGCTTGTCTGGCTTCTTCAGGGGTGAATTCGTGTGCAGTTCCTTTCTCGTGTGCAGCTTTTCCGCCTTTGCTAGCAATTGCGCGCTGTTTTTCTGCATCCATAGAAGCGAATCCGCGTTTGCTTTTCTCAGCCATGACTGTCTCCTTGTTTTTTTCTGATTTTTTAGCTCGATCGCGCCTTCGCCTCCCACTGTCATGGTTACTTCCAGTCAGTGGTGAGATATCCGACGGTAATTTATGAAACCTCATCAGACGAATCTAAGCTTTTGGTTTAACTCGCAGGATGAATCTTTCATAATTTACAAATGTGAACTAAAAATAGTTCACGCCCGGGCACTATAGTTAGAGCCGCCAATGTTTTAAGCTGGTTACTGTCTTTCAATCATTCTATAAACCCCCCCAACTTTTATACCTCTTTCTCAGGTATAGTCATTCTTTAGTTCGCTGGAAGGATGGAACCCAAAGCTGATTGGCAGTAGACTCAGGGGATTTTTCGACTTAACCGCGCCACCTCAAAAATTAAAAGTCCAAAGAGGGATGCTTGTTTGGTCTTTTTACTTTTTTTTTGATGCCTTCCGCGCTTGCCAGTTATCCCGATGTTAGTTGGTCTGCCGATCGAGTTGTTTCTGGTAAGCGATATTTTGGGGCGCAGCGCAGGACGTACTCGATCGCACTTATCAAGTTTACCTTATGACCGATCGAAACATAAATCGGTTTTACTCCTGTTTGCGTCCTTAGCGCTGCTCCTACCGTTGATCCCTCTAGAAGCAAGGGTTGCCAACTGCCGCGGTCGAGTCCGACTTCTAAATGTTCTCCGATAAATCGATTTTTGGCAACTCCGATCGTGGCAATCCCTGTCAAAACCCCCAAATGGCAGGCAAGACCGAACCTGCGGGGATGGGCTAGTCCTTGACCGTCGCACAATATCAAGTCTGGCCTCAAACTGATATTTTCCAAAGCTTCAAGGACTGCCGGTACTTCTCGAAAAGACAGGAAACCCGGAACGTAAGGAAAAGTTGTAGGACTGCGAACCACAGCTTGCTGCTGCAATTGCAAGTCGGGAAAGCTCAGAACTGTTACAGCGGCCTGCGATACGTCGTTTGCACTGTCGTAGCCGACATCTACGCCTGCGACGTATCGAACTGTGTCCAGTTGATTTGTGGTAATTACCTCTGACCGAAGCTGTTCTTGAATGGCGATCGCCTCTTCAACTGTCTGCGGCCAAGGGTGTCGCTGCAACATTTTGATTTTTCTTCAACCGTTCTCATCTAACCCACATTCCGCAGATATTTAAGCAGAGAGAAAGGAAGATAGATTCGGCAACACAAAACCCCCAAACGATT
>NZ_JAUBQS010000090.1:0-16871 GCF_036701355.1 Microcoleus sp. Pol12B3 | reverse complement strand
GGTATTTTAAAGTCCCAAAAGCCTTTCGATCCAACTTATTTGCTCGCTACCCCTTGACAGATCAAGACAGTATCTACAGGCTGTTAAAAATGGTGCAAGATGTTGTAGGGACACAGCACTGCTGTGTCCTCTGTATCCTCATTGGTATGAGTTATCCTTGGACAGCCACGCAGGTAGAAAGCATTTTCGCCACGCCCAGAATCGGTAATTGATTGAGCATTTCCGCCGCAAAAGCATCAATCAGCAAATAGCGGCTTCTTTCTAAATCCAAACCGCGACTTTGCAAGTAGAAAAGTTCATCATCTTCTAACTGGCTGACAGTTGCACCGTGGGAACATTTAACGTTGTCGGCGACAATTTCTAACTGCGGCTTGGTATCTACGCGAGCTCTCGGCGACAGCAACAAATTCCGGCTTAACTGTCCCGCATCGGTCAATTGTGCGGCTTTGCGAACGAAAACTTTGCCGTTAAATACAGCGCGAGCTTTGTTACCGATAATGCACTTGTGCAATTGGCGGCTTGTACCGTGGGGGTGATTGAAATCGATCAAACTGTGAGTGTCTGATAACTGTTCGCCAAAAACTACGGTTAAGCCGTTGAGTGTGGTTTCAGTGCCTTCTCCGCGCTGAAATACTTCTAAATTGTGCCGCGATATTTTGCCTCCCAAGCTGATAGCATGGCTAGTATAACGGCTATTGCGAGATTGCTCGATCGCACTTTTGCCGATATGAACAACCTCCCCACCTTCCCGCTGCAGCCGAACGTGATTCACAGTGGCGTTTTCGCCGACAACAACATCCGTTACAGCATTCGTAAATGCAGGGACATTACCGATAGTTGCGTAATCCTCAATCAGCGTGACATTGCTTCCAGGCTCAGCTATGACTAAGCAGTGCGGCTGGGACATCGTGGGAGAGGCACCAGGGGCTGTCAGGAACAGCAAGTAAATCGGAAGATCGATCGACATATTGGCCGGCACGAACACCACCGCAGAATCCGCCAAACCCGCAGTATTCAGCGCGGTAAACACCTCGGTTTGCTGTCTGTGCTTGCTCAAAACCTCGCTGATGTGCCCTTGGTATTTTTCGGGTACATTGGATAGATTACCTGCGTAAAAGTCGATCGGCAAATTCGACAAATTCAGCGTTGATAAATGCGGCGCATAAAAACCATTGACAAAGACCAATCTCAATGGTAAATCTGCCTTATCTTTCACAGGGATCGTAATATCAGACAGCTTAATTTCTGACTGATTGCTGGTCGGCAAATGCAACGGAATTTGTAACAGCGGCGACAAATCAGTAAAACGCCATTCTTCATCCTTAACTGTCGGAAAAGGAGAAGAAAGCACGTATTGAGCCGCAATGTCCCGCAAATCATCCAACCCGTAAACAGAACTTTTGAGATGAGCAGCACCCAACTTTTCGCACTGATTTACCAAGCCAGTCAAAAATATTTCTCTAGTAGCAACTTGCGTATTCATCATCGCGCGCCTACTCCTGCTGCTTCCTCTTCCACAACCCAGTCATAACCGCGCTCTTCCAATTCGAGCGCCAACTCTTTCGGGCCAGTCAAGATAATTCTGCCCGCTTCCATGACGTGAATAAAATCAGGAATAATGTAATTCAGCAACCGCTGATAGTGAGTAATCACCAACATCGAATTTTCAGCCGTTGACAACTGATTCACACCGCCGGCGACAATCTTGAGAGCATCGATATCCAAACCCGAATCAGTCTCATCCAAAATAGCTAATTTCGGTTCCAAGAGCGCCATTTGCAAAATTTCATTCCGCTTTTTCTCGCCGCCGGAAAAACCCTCATTAACACTGCGGCCTAAAAAAGAATCATTCATCTTGACAATATCCAGCTTGTCCTCGATTAAATCTTGGAAATCAAAAGCATCCAATTCTTCCAAGCCGCGATGTTTGCGGTGAGAATTGTAAGCCACGCGCAAGAAGTCCAGATTGCTAACGCCGGGAATTTCCAAAGGATATTGAAAAGCCAGAAATACGCCAGCCAGAGAACGTTCTTCCGGCGCTAATTCCAGCAAATTTTGGCCCAAAAAAGTAACTTCTCCGCCCGTTACCGTATAAGCAGGATGACCAGCTAATATCTTGGATAAAGTGCTTTTTCCCGAACCGTTCGGGCCCATAATCGCGTGAATTTCACCAGATTTAATTTCCAGATTCAAACCCTTAAGGATTTGGGTATCTTCCACATTCGCTGTTAAATCGCGGACGGATAGCACCACTTGACTATTTTCTACAATCATCTATTTTTGTCCTTTTCCTCAATGCACTTTACAGTTTTTTCTTCTCGTTCCTAGGCTCTGTCCCTTGGTGACCAATTAACGTTAAACCGATAGTCCGCCAGGGAATGAATTCCCTGTCTCAAAGCTAAAGTCCTCTGAAGAGGACTGAGAAGAAAATTTTTAAACTCATTAGTCCTGTTTAGAGGAGTTTAGCTATTAGCCAAGGAATTCATTCCCTGGCGGACGGGGAGCTTAAGTCGTCACCGATGGACTCGGCCTGAAAGGGTTTCTTGGCCGCGAAAATTATCCGACACTTCCTTCCAGTTTCAGACTCAACAGCTTATCAGCTTCCGCTGCAAATTCCATCGGTAACTGATTGAAAACATCTTTACAGAAACCGCTAATCATCATCGAAATAGCATTTTCTGCGGAAATCCCCCGCTGTGCGAAGAAGAACAATTGCTCTTCGCCAATCTTAGAAGTCGAAGCTTCGTGTTCCACTTTAGCAGTGTGGTTCTGCACTTGAATATAAGGGAAAGTATTCGCTTGAGCGTTATCCCCAATCAACATGGAATCGCACTGAGAGTAATTGCGAGAGCCTTTAGCATTCGGTCCCATTTTCACTAAGCCGCGATAGCTGTTGGATGAATTACCCGCAGAAATTCCCTTAGAAATAATAGTGCTGCGAGTATTTTTACCAACGTGGATCATTTTGGTGCCGGTGTCAGCTTGCTGTTTGTTATTTGTCAGCGCTACCGAGTAGAATTCGCCTACCGAGTTGTCGCCCACTAACACGCAACTCGGATATTTCCAAGTAATCGCGGAACCAGTTTCTACCTGCGTCCAAGAAATTTTAGAATTAACTCCCTGACACAAACCCCGTTTCGTCACGAAGTTGTAAATGCCGCCTTTGCCATTGGCGTCGCCAGCGTACCAGTTTTGCACTGTGGAGTATTTGATGTCAGCATTGTCCATTGTTACCAATTCCACGACGGCGGCGTGCAGTTGATTGGTGTCAAACATCGGCGCGGTGCAACCTTCTAGGTAAGACACTGAGCTGTTTTCTTCGGCGACAATGAGGGTGCGCTCGAACTGCCCGGAATCTCCGTTGTTGATGCGGAAATAGGTTGACAGTTCCATCGGGCATTTGACTCCTTTGGGAATGTAAACAAAGGAACCGTCGCTGAATACGGCGGAGTTGAGAGCTGCGAAAAAATTATCGCCGACTGGTACGACGCTGCCGAGATATTTTTCTATTAGTTCGGGATAATCTTTTACGGCTTCTGAAATTGAACAGAAAATAACACCATCTTTGGCTAACTTTTCTCTAAAGGTTGTCGCAATTGAAACGCTGTCAAAAACGGCGTCAACGGCGACATTTCCGAGCCGTTTTTGTTCAGAGAGGGGAATGCCGAGTTTCTCGAAAGTTTCTAGCAGTGTTGGGTCAACTTCATCCAAACTGTTGAGCTTTTTGGGCTTTTGTTTGGGCGCGGAATAGTAGATAATTTGTTGGTAGTCGATCGCAGGATAGTTGACGTGGGGCCAGGTGGGCTCAGTCATTTTCAACCACTGCCGGTATGCTTTGAGGCGGAATTGCAGCATGAATTCCGGTTCGTTTTTCTTGGCGGAAATCAGGCGGACTACATCTTCGCTCAAGCCGCGGGGGATGGTGTCTGATTCGATGTCGGTGACGAAACCGTATTTGTAGGGCTGGTTGACTAAGGTTTTGACTGTGGTAGAACTCATTATTTTGCGTGTTCAGTGTTCTAGATAATGCTCTCTGGATGGCAGACGGGGCAATGCCTGTCTGGGCTTGAGCGAGTTCTGCTGGACTGCTCTGGGAAGTTAAACAACAATTTTGTTGCTTTACTATATTTTAAGCTACATTAACAATAGTGATATTGTCAAAGTCAAATTAATAATTTTTTGTGAAGATGATGGAGACTACTCAGCAGACTTCCACGAAACAAGACATCCTGGAATATTTGCTCAAGGGGGGGCAGGGGACGGCTCTTGAGTTGGCGGAGTCTTTGGATATCAGCCCGCAGGCAATTCGCCGTCACTTGAAGGATTTGGAAGCGGAGGGGCTGATTCAGTATCAGTCGGTTCAGGCTGGGATGGGGCGGCCGCAGCACATTTATGAGCTTACCAGTCTGGGGCGCGATCGATTCCCGAATCGTTACGGCGATTTTGCAGTCTCTTTCTTGGATACTTTGGCGGAAACCGTCGGCCGCGAGCAAGTGATTACTATCCTGCGAAAACAGTGGCAGCGCAAAGCTACGGACTATCGGCGGCTAGTCGGTACGGGTTCGCTGCAAGAACGGGTGACTAAGTTGGTCGAGCTTCGCAGGGCTGAGGGTTACATGGCTGAGTGTTATCCTGTAGAATCTGTAGAGGTTGGGATGTGCGATCGCGCTGGTTTGGACGATCGATTTGTGTTGATGGAACACAACTGCGCGATTTCTAATGTTGCTGAAACTTTTCCGAGTGTCTGCGGTAATGAGTTGGAAATGTTTGCAGCGGTTTTGCCGGATTGTATTGTGGAGCGGACTCACTCGATTATTAATGGGGAACACCGCTGCGGTTATTTGATTGCAAGAAGGAAGGAAGAAGTTCGGCAACGGATTTTGTAACGGATTTAACGGATGTCACGCATGGAAGTTCGACAACGGATGAGTGTAAGGGATATCACGGATGTCAGGGATTACCAATTACCGATTACCGATTAGCCATTACCAATTTTTAATATATGGAACCGCTAGCAGATTTTTTAAAGCCGGAAGAGTGTGCGGAAGTTGATATGGCGCTGTTGTCGTCGAAGGAAAAGTTTTCGGCGCGGGTGGCAATTTATGCTTTGAGGGTGCTCAAGCAAATTGCTGAGGAGACTGGGAAGCCGGTGGCTGAGGTGACTAATGGGCAGGTGATGGATTGGATTAAGAATGATGAGAGTATTAAAGGGTCGATCGAACTTGATGCTAGTTTTGAAAACTTTTTTACGAATTTGGTCGTTGCGTCTTTGCGGCCTTTGAGGCAAATTGCGACAGAATCGGGAGGGGCGATCGAACAATTAACAGTTAAGCAGGTCGTGGCTTGGTTTGTGAAGGACGGGAAAATTCGCAGAGAACAGGGAAGCGAGGCAGCTTTTTTAGATTTGTGAGTTAAAGGTCGATCGACCGCACCCCCAAACTAGACCTCAAACCCTGATAATTCCATCGGTTTCGGGCGATCGAAAAAAAGTTTTGACGAAGGGGTTGACAGAAAAAGGAAAAGTTGATAAGGTAATTAAGTCGAGCGAAAGAGATGCAGCGCATCAAACTGAACGCAGACACAGGATAAAAAGTTTTCAAAGCTTTCCTGGTGCTTATGATGTAATGGAACCACTCCGATCCATCCCGAACTCGGTTGTTAAACGTTGCTATGGCGAAGATACTCGGCGGGTCACTGCCCGGTAAAATAGCTCAGTGCCAGGTTAATAATAAATTAAAGCTCTTTTCCCGCAACAACGGAAAAGGGCTTTAGTTTTTTGGGCAGTTATTACTCATCTACACAACAGCAAGTCTTGGGCAACCGGATGCCTAACCCCAACTTCCCACAAGAATTGTTGGAGAGGTATTTGGTGCGAGTTTTGTAGAAATCTCAATATTCTGGGCCAGGAACAGATTTTGGGTCGATCGAACTTGATGCTAGTTTTGAAAACTTTTTTACGAATTTGGTCGTTGCGTCTTTGCGGTCTTTGAGGCAAATTGCGATAGAAGCCGAGAGTGCGATCGAACAATTAACAGTTAAGCAGGTTGTGGCTTGGTTTGTGAAGCACGGGAAAATTCGCACAGAGCAGGGTGTGGATGCGACGTTTTTGGACTTGTGAGTTAAAGGTCGATCGACCCCACTGGCAAATAATACGTCACACTCGGCTATTGGGGACGGTTTCGGGCGATCGAAAAAAAGTTTTGACGAAGGGGTTGACAGCCTGGGGAAAACTTGATAAAGTAATTAAGTCGAGCGAAAGAGATGCAGCGCATCAAGCTTAGCATTAAGCAGAACGCAGACACAGGATTAAAAGTTTTCAAAGCTTTCCTGGTGCTTATGATGTAATGGAACCACTCCGATCCATCCCGAACTCGGTTGTTAAACGTTGCTATGGCGAAGATACTCGGCGGGTCACTGCCCGGTAAAATAGCTCAGTGCCAGGTTAATAATAAATTAAAGCCCTTTTCCCGCAACAACGGAAAAGGGCTTTAGTTTTTTGGTGAGTTATTACTCATCTACACAACAGCTCGTCTTGGGCCATTTGTAGAAATCTCAATATTCTGGGCAAGGAACAGATTTTGGGTCGATAGAACTTGATGCCAGGAAGGAAAAATTTTTTACGAATTTGGTAATTGCGTCTTTGCGGCATGAGAGGCAAATTGCGATGGAAGCCGAAAGGGCGATCGAACAATTAACAGTTAAGCAGGTTGTGGCTTGGTTTGTGAAGGACGAGAAAATTCGCAGACAGCAGGGTGTGGATGCGGCGTTTTTGGACTTGTTAGTTAAAGGTCGATCTGCCCCACTGGCAAATAATACGTCCAACTCGGCTATTGGGGGCGGTTTCGGGCGATCGAAAAAAAGTTTTGACGAAGGGGTTGACAGACAAAGGCAAACTTGATACATTAATTAAGTCGAGCAAAAGAGATGCAGCGCATCAAGCTTAGCATTAAGCAGAACGCAGACACAGGATAAAAAGTTTTCAAAGCTTTCCTGGTGCTTATGATGTAATGGAACCACTCCGATCCATCCCGAACTCGGTTGTTAAACGTTGCTATGGCGAAGATACTCGGCGGGTCACTGCCCGGTAAAATAGCTCAGTGCCAGGTTAATAATAAATTAAAGCTCTTTTCCCGCAACAACGGAAAAGGGCTTTAGTTTTTTGGTGACTTACAGATGTTTATAATATGACAAGTGCGTAAGTCCAGAACAAAATCTGGTGTAGTTGGGAAAACAAGGGTGAAATGCGTGTTATCAGCCGAAAAATCCTGCGAGATTTCTGTGAAAGCCATGCCGATTCCTGCGATGCACTTTATGACTGGTATAGAGTTTCAAGTAAAGCCCAATGGCAGAACCTAATTGATGTTCAGCAGATTTATCCAAAAGCTGAGTCAGTCGGAAATTTTACCGTATTTAATATTAAGGGAAATCGATATCGGCTGATTGTTGATTTGGTTTACGTTTCTCAAAGAATCTACATCAAATATGTTCTGACTCACGCTGAGTATGATAAGGATGAGTGGAAAAATGATCCGTACTTTTGATGCAAAATCTTATACAGATTTACTTGTTCGGTATCAACCCAAACCGATCGCAAATGAAGCAGAAAACGAGGCCGCGATCGCTCTGGCTTGCGAACTGGAACACCGCCCTATGCGATCGCTGGAGGAAGAGCTATTTCTGGAGCTTTTGATAACCCTGATTGAAAAATTTGAATCTGAAAATTATCCGATTCCTGCAGGAAATGCTGCTTCAATGTTGCAACATTTAATGGATGCGAGAAATTTGGACAAATCAGATTTGATTCCTGTTTTGGGAACGGAAACAGAGGTCGATCAAGTTTTGGTTAGTGGAAGGGCGATCGAAATAGATGAAGCCAGAAAATTAGCAGAGTTTTTCCACGTTGATATTAGTTTGTTTCTCTAATCGCGAGCCGCTAGTTGTTGAGTAGGAGTTGCTGATATTCGCTCTCCGGCTGATTAATCATTAGTTTTAAGCGATCGACTTCCTCGAACCCTTTAGCCCAACCTTTAGCAATATCGTCTGGGAGTTTGGGTTCAGCTATTCTATTTTTGTGCTTGTGCATCACAAAGTCGATGTAGTCGCTGACTTCTGGCAAGAATGATTCTGGAAGTGGCTGCAATAAGGGCGAGCGTAATATCACAAATACTTATCATAATTGCCCCTTATTGAAGTTGTTTTTATTTTAACACAATCATAACAATAAAGGATGTGTGAGAGAAGTTAGGGTTAGGGTAAACAAATCGAATTATTACATAAATAACTGTATGCAATCATACTGCCTCAATGTCAGAAGCTAGCGTGCCGAAGAGAGATTTTACAAAAATTAGAGCCTCTTTGTCATCTATTAAGAGTTTCCGTACAGCCCCCTCATACTGTTTACAGTTTTGGAATCCCAGAGCCTTTGCAATCTTATCTAAAGCGGGTGTTTCACGAACTGGATATCGGGAAATTATTTCTGCCACATTACCAGCATTAAGTGCGTATTGTAGCCTTTCGTACTCTTGTTTTACAAACTTAGCCACATCGATAGAAACATTTATGGGTATCCCATCCTTAATGTCTTCTTTTTTAGGCAGATTCCGAAAAAACTCCTCACGAATTGCCTTTTCAGCAGTTCGGTCACTCAGACGCTTAATACATGGCTTGATTGCCTCGATTGCAGCGATTTTGGCACTAGCAAGGAGTTTAGATTCATCATTTCCCGTAACGACTGCATGGCGTTGTGCAATAAGGTCTTGAATATGTGGATGGTAATATATCGACTCAACTGAGAAGACCGGAAGGGCATATATGCCCTTCTCCTTAAGCCGATTAATGTCAGCTTCTGGTCGCCGATCATTATCAACAATGCCCAAAGCATGAACCCAGTGAAGGTTGGCAGAGTCCCGGATGCTAGAAACGGTATGTTCGACATCTCGACAGCTTGATTTGGCAATAATGGAGACATTTGGAAACACTAGACTGTAAAGTGGCTTATCAAGGCTGTTCTCAGTGCCTTCTATAAATAGAATCTTTCTACGCCCACCAAAGATATCCTTCTTGATGTCATCATCAATCTCTGTTTCGGGGGGAACAATATCTACGTCCCAACCACTTACAGAAGATCCCGCGTAGGTGCAGCCCCGAATGAGCAAGGTACGCGCACTCGGATTGTCGAGGGGCAGCATCACATCATGTGTAGATACGATGAATGCACAATCATCTCGCTTAGAGAACAAATGTGTCAGCAGTGGTGAAATGATGGAGCGATGAAGGTGGCGCTCCGGCTCATCAATTAGCACTAAAGTACCACTCTTAACGGTTAACACGTTCGCTGCGATTAGCAAGGCATTACGTTCGCCGTCTGAAAGCTCCGCAACGCTGTAAGGAGTACCTCCACATTTGCTTGCAATTACCTGATCGTTTTCACCGACAGATATCTCAATAGGAATATTTGAAAGACGTAGAAGCTCATTGATAATCTTTATAGGAGCATCTTCTTTGGAAAGAGTTTTTGCATACTCCATATTCTGGCTATCGACTGCACCAGCAATTGAGCGAGCACGTACGTTCTCAGCGTCAATGAGGTCATAAATCGAAATACTTGCACGTTGGCTAGCATAATCGTCTTTCCAGCGTGAATCTAGATTAGTATCCCCACTTCGCATATTGTTTTCAAAATTTCGCTTTTGCTGAGACGATAAATCCATTGTGGTGGAAGAAAACCAAGTTTGGCGATGCGCCGATATCCGTCGCACATTATTATTAGTCTGACCATAATAATGAAGGCTCATATATAAATGTTGCATCAGACTGGACTTTCCGGTGCCGTTAGCACCCATAATAAAAACTTTGTCTCCCACGTTGATAGTGATATTGAGTGGTTCACCTGTAGTTCGAGGAATATTAAAATCGAAGGACATGATTACGTTACCATTTAGACTGTTGTCATTTTAGACAATACTTCTACTATAACAATCTCGTCAAGCAGAGTTAATCATTTAAATCTTCGATAGGTTCATCAAAATCATCTGATATCCTGATTTTATCTTTCCAAATTCCAAGTCCGCCTCGCTTTGTGGGCGTTTCTTGGGTTGAGTTTTTAGCCTGCTTTTCAATCAAAAACTCAATATAATGAAGCACTTCTGTCTGAAGAGACTCAGGGAGTTCTGCTAATTTTTCTAAATGACTGGCTGTATCATGGTTTCTACTCGCGATCGATACCCATCCACTCCATTAAAGCACTAACGCCCAACGTCAGCAACAGAATAACCCATTATCTAGTACGCTCGCCCCCGCCTCCCAAATCCCGATCGCACTAACACCATCATCATTGTGCAACTTGCTTAAAATTACCCGATCGACTATTCTTCCTAGTAGATATCATCTTGATATAACAACCGACAAAAACATGACAGCAATATTACCGCCTTGGATAGTTTTAGACTCCCTACTGCACAACTGGCTACTAGAAGATATCGGTAGGGGCGATCGCACAACATCGGCCTTATTTCCCGCAAACAGCATCCAGGGTACAGCTAAATGGATTGTCAAAGAAGCTGGAGTCATTGCCGGATTGCCAATTGCCGATCGCACCTTTAAACTTTTAGACAGCAGCCTCAGTTTCAGCCCCCAAGTACCGGAAGGGAAACTGTGCCAAAAAGGAGAAGTAATCGCAGAGATTTCCGGCAATTTCGATGCGCTGCTAACCGGAGAAAGAGTAGCATTAAACTTGGCAATGCGTTTGAGCGGCATCGCTACTTTAACTCAGAAATATGTTGACAAAATTGCCGATTTACCAGTGCAATTGGTGGATACGCGCAAGACAACACCGGGATTGAGATTGTTGGAAAAATACGCAACTCAAGTCGGCGGTGCTTGCAATCACCGGATGGGATTAGATGACGCGGTGATGGTGAAAGACAATCACATTGCGGCGGCTGGGGGAATTGCAGAGGCGATCGCCCTAATTCGCAATTCTATCCCCTATCCGCTGACAATCGAAGTCGAAACCGAAACTCTGGCTGAAGTAGAGACAGCTTTGCAGCACAAAGCGGATATTATCATGTTAGATAATATGTCCTTTGATTTGATGCGGCAGGCTGTGGTAATAATTCGCCAAAAAAGCGATCGGGTAAAAATTGAAGCTTCCGGCAATGTTACTTTAGAAACAATTAGGAGTGTAGCCGAAACCGGAGTTGACTATATTTCTACCAGTGCTCCGATTACGCGATCGACTTGGCTGGATTTGAGCATGAAAATTCAAAGTCATTAGTCATTAGTCAGCAGTCATTAGTGATATAAAATATTGCCAATACCAAATCAATCTTTAATAGCCATTTTACTCTTGTGTCTCCCTCTGCTCCGACTTCGTTTGACTATTAAGCGATTTGAATCGCCGAATAATTCCAGAGGCAACTTACAGCAGATTCCACGCAAATAGAGTACACCTTAATCCCAAACACTTACCAAAATGGTTGACAAACCCTTGCAACCGTACTCCATAAACCTGGAAATTGCTGTATCTCTTAGCTAATGACTAATGACTAATGACTCTTAACAATGATTTGAGATAAAATGAACCCAAAAATTCCCGTCAGGCATACAGAGGCTGCGGATTAAGCGGTAAGTATAGTGCAAGTAAGCACCGCTGATACTTGTATCGTAGCCACTTCGGAACCACTCACCATAGGGATCGTGAACGAAGAATCCCTCGCTGTCGTAGCCTGAGGCAACTATAATGTGACCGAAAGACGTGAAGTATCCGTGGATGACAGCGGGATTTCCGCTGGCTAGCCAATCTTGAACGTCATCAATAGTTGCATTCTCGGTAAAGAAATCTTGAGCGCCGTAATCTCTAACAATCTTTGCTAAATCGTAGGGGTCCCAGCGACTGTAACCTTTGGCGATCGCATATTCGTAGAGTTCGTCTTCATATTGCCCGGTTTGTTTGCGCCGTGGCACCTTCAAAAAGTCCATACACATCGCTAATGAAGTTACATTGCAAGAACCTGTAGGATTATTCAAGTTATCCAGTTGCGATCGATAAGGAATGCCAAGCCTGACAGTTGGGGGATTCGGTTTGGGAAAAAACAGAACGCTCTCTTGAGTAATTTGAGCGTGGGCTCCAAAAACATACCAAATTCCTGAACCTTTGAAAGACTCGTTGCGGAGAGCAACTCTGATGTGACCGCGAGCCGGAGCAAAAGCCAGAATCTCAAACTCTTTTCCGGCTGGTATTACTTGTTTTTCCGAGTCGTGAAGTTGAGAAGACGCCAGCGGTTTTGATTTAAAAATGGTGTCTCTGAGCGTTTTCAGGATCAGCGGATGTGTGGGAATCTCCTCTGGTTTGGTTTCAATCAGCTTTTTGGCTGTGACTGCTCCCAAAAAACCCGGTTCGCCGCACTTCATCAGAGTTTGAAATCGGTGGAGGGTGGCCGTAGAGAGAGGGCCAAAAATTCCGTCTACGGGAGGCTTCAGTAAACCCAGGTCAATGAGGCGGCTTTGAATTTGACCACTGAGTTCGTCGTCTGCAGCAATTGCTTTGGCATCGTACCTAATTTTTGAGTTGAGAAAGTTTTGTAATTTCATGCTTGCGTGCCCCTGTCAATCGATTTTAGATTCTAGATTTTAGATTTTAGATTTTAGAATTACGATCGCCGATAAATCCGGTTTCCCTAGACTAAATTGCTTGCTCGTCCATAATTCCCAGTTTATCGTCTCATAAAATTACGGTAATTTTACCGAGCAATCGATTTTAGATTTTACATTTTAGATTTTAGATTTTAGATTTTAGAATTACGATCGCCGATCGATCCGGCTTCCCTAGACTAAATTGCTGACTCGTCAATAATTCCCAGTTTCTCGTCTCATAAAATTACGGTAATTTTGCCGATCGTCCGTACCTTAAAGGCTTCATATTAATTATTTGATACAAAACCTTCAAGGCGAGGGCCGATCGAATTTCACGCACTATTGACTAAAAATCCCTCGTGCGCGTTGACATTGTTTCTGCCGAATGCCGAATGCCGTTGGATGCCTCAAAACCAGAGGGATGGCAGAATTCCCCTGTTGAGGCGAAGTCAGATTTATGCTTCGTCCGGGCGAATTACCACAACACCCATCGCGTCGGGAGAGAGATATTTGACGGCGGCTTCTCGGAGATCCTCGGCAGTCTGAGCTTGGATGCAGGCGGCATAGTTGAGCGCGGGAGCGATATCTCCTACCATCGACTGATAGTAACCGTACAAACTTGCTCGATCGCTCGGAGTTTCGTTACCAAAGATAAACCGATTTGCTACTTGAGTGCGGATGCGGGAAATTTCGGCATCTGTCACCAGTTCGGTTTGGAGAGTGCGGATGTGTTGGACGATGGCAGCTTCCACTGCTGCCAAGTTTTCTGTCGGTAGTTGAGCGGAAATTGAGAATACACCGCCAAGTCGCTGAGTCATGTTGCTGACCGAAATTGACGAGACTAGCCCTTTTTCTTCCCGCAAATCCTGAACCAAGCGAGTTGTGCGGCCGTGACCCAATATTGTCGCCAAAACGTCGAGGGCATAAGTTTCGGACATTTCCATGAAACCTGGCACTCGCCACATCACGATCAGTCGGGCTTGCTGAAGGGCAGAGTCTACAAATTCCCGGCGGACTGTTTCTGTAAACGGCGATTCTTGGCCGTAGTTCAGAATTTGGGATGCTGGGTGAAAGTTGCCGACAGCAGGCACATTGATTTTGTTGTGTTGTGCTGTACTTTTTGCTGCAAAACTGTCTGCGACAATTTCTATTAGTTGCTCGACTGGCAAATTGCCGACAGCTACGGCTGTCATGGCCCCTGGCTGATATCTGCTGCTGTGGAAATCCCGCATTTGTTGCGCTGTCAACTGTTCGATTACCGCAGTCGGGCCGAGTACCGGTCGCTTGTAGGGCAGGACTTCAAAGGCTAATTCCATCGATCGCTGATAGGTACGGCGGCGGGGATTGTCTTCCGATCGTCTAATCTCTTCTAAGACTACCAGCCGTTCTCGATCGAAGGCTTCGTCGGGAATGCTGGCGTTGAGCAACACATCGACTTGCAGGGGAGCTAGTTCGGCAAAATCTTTAGGAGCTGTGGTGATGTAATAGTTAGTGTAATCTTGGCTGGTGGCAGCATTGGTGACAGCGCCGCGCTGCTCGATCGCGCGCTCAAATTCGCCACTGGGAATGCTGGGAGTTCCCTTAAAAATCATGTGTTCTAAAAAGTGAGCCATCCCGTTAATGTCGTCGGGTTCGACGGCTGAGCCTAAATTGAGCCACACACTGAGGTTAACAGCATCGACCGGCAAGTGTTCGGCTATAACGGTGAGGCCGTTGGGGAAATGGCGGATTGTTGGGGCGTTGAGAGGCGATCGAGCTGATGTTTTGAGTAGGGTTGATGTCATTTGGCTTTTAAATTTATCTTGTTCTCTATATCTTAAAGGGTCTTGAAGGAAGGGCTCAGGCATTCGGCATTTGGCGCGAAAAAGTAATTGGATGTGGACGGTAATGGACGCACCGAGTTTTTGGTCTCCCGGAAGAAGTCTTGTTAACGTATTTCTGCGATCGCGATCGTTAATTTATCCTAATAGTTGCCCAAGTCCTCTGTTTTTTGGTGACAGCATTCGATGGAAAATCGAAGATTGAATAAAAACTTAGTATTTCCACAACCAGCTTTTCAACGATTTTGGCGATCTACTTCGGGGAAAATCGGCTTAATTTTGACTGTAGCGCTGATGATCTCGGCACTGTTGGCCCCCCTACTTTCTCCTTACGATCCGGCGGTCGATCGAGATTATTTGTCGCGCTTGGTGGCTCCTAGCGCTAAACATTGGTTTGGCACCGACGGTTTGGGGCGAGATTTGTTGGTGCGGGTGTGGCACGGATTGGGGATCTCTTTAGTAGTCAGCCTGGTTTCTGTGGGTGCGGGTTTAATTGTGGGAGCGCTTTTGGGGCTGGTGGCCGGGTATTTTCGGGGGTTGCTGGAAATTGCGATCGGCACTTTGGCGGATATTTTGCTAGCTTTTCCTTCAATTTTACTGGCGATCGGCGTTGTTACCGTCACCGGGCCGAGCCTGCAAAGCGTAATTATCGCTGTCAGCCTCGTGCAAATTCCGATTTACATCCGCTTAACTCGCAGTATGGTGCTGTCTCTGCGGGAACAAGAATTTGTTTTGGCTGTCAAGGCCTTGGGCGCCAGCGACTTGCGGATTATTTTTCGCCACATTTTGCCGGGAAGTCTCGCGCCTCTAGTTGTACAAGCAACTCTTTCGACTGGTACGGCGACACTAGAAGCTGCCGGTTTGGGTTTTTTGGGTTTGGGCGCACAGCCGCCGGTTCCTGAGTTGGGGACAATGCTTTCTGATGCTTTTAAGGGCGGATACGCTCTTTCGTCTCCTTGGACTATTTTGTTTCCCGGTTTGCTGATTACCTTGACTGTTCTGGGTTTCAATCTTTTGGGCGACGGGCTGCGAGACGCTTTAGACCCCCGATCCAATGCTGCGGCAAGGAAATAGCAATATTCAGGACTTACACAGCAAGCACAGTATTTGACACTGTGCCTCCTCTAAAAATTGTTCAGGTATGCTCAAACTTTTGGCGGGAGTTGAAGCCATTTCAAAGTCGTAGCCTGGGCTGCCGACTGAGGTGATACCCGCTATGACTGGCTGCATTAAGATTGACCCGGATAGGCGACTGTCGCGCCCGATCGCGATCGTTAATTCTGCGACTGATTTATTGACTTTTTGCACCAGCCAACTCACAAAAGCTTGACCCAAAATTGTCGCCATTTCCGGGGTGGGGTTAACCTGTTCCTCTGGAACGCCTTCGAGGGCGATACCGCGAAGGTCTGAACCATGTTGCAGCTTTTTTCAGTTATAGTTTGGCAAAATAATCAATAGTATTTTGGTAGTCCTGCATAGTAATGATAATCAAGCTTTTGGCTCTCTACATAAACTAGCGTTGGTAGTCATGCACAGTAAGGATATCGTTTTCTTATGCAAAAATTATAATGAGGTCCACAGTTAAAAAGTGCCCCAATATGGTGAAAGCAGTTTTTTGAGAAAGACAAGGTTTTACGAACCAAACGATAAATTCGCTGCCGTAAAGTATTATTAAGTCTTTCATTATGACTGGTTTTTCCCGATTCTTTACCTAAAAGTCGCTGTCTTTTAAAAGGTAGCACTTCTGAATAATATTCCCAAAAATCTGTATAACAAACAGCACATAGTCTATAAACAGGAGGTAAAGATTGGCAGAGCATGGACGCAGATTTTTTTGAGCGCTCTTCAATATAAAGTCCAACAATTTTACGGGTATTTCGATCGAAAGCTATCCAGAGCCATTGCTTTTTTCGCTTGTTTTTGACTATTGACCGCATTTCATCTACCTGTAAATTCAATGAACCTTTCTGTTTTTTAATCACCCAAATTTTTCCAGAAATTTCGGCATACTTTTTATTTACATAATTCTTAAGCCCTCGAAGGGATACCGCCGTATATCTAGCAATTCCGGCTCAAGAAGTTTTTTATAAAATCAGCCGCTCCATTAAGGATTTAGTTTAGGAGTGAAAGCTGCTTGTATTGAGATTTTTAAATCTTCCTGCAGACTACAATCTTTACACTTAAATCGCTGTTTCATGTAATAACTTTTTCCATTTCTAATAAAAAACAGCTTTTAAAATTAGGACATTCTATACTTTTAATTCGGAAATTTATGTTGATTTAATATTAAACCGTTACTGTGAATCACTGGAGTTTAGACTAAATAAGCCTTAAAGCGTTGTGTGTCTCAACCCCAGAACGTTTATTTAGCAACGGCAACGGTCGCACCGCGAGCAAGCTATGAGGCTCAACGATGAG
>NZ_JAUBQS010000173.1:0-1097 GCF_036701355.1 Microcoleus sp. Pol12B3 | reverse complement strand
TGGTTGACTGACAAAAGTCAGTCAAGATCGGGGTAAAAGCTGACCCAGACTGGATTAAAGAGAAAAAGAGGGATAAACTGTTTTTAACCAAAAAACCAGTATGAATCGAAATGATCGATCACCGCTCTCATCTTCATCATAAACTAATGAAATTCGCAGGTCAATACAGTCAGTGGTCAGATTTAAGACATCTAGGAGTGATGTGTTGGATGATGGTTGGTTTGATTGTAGAAGGCAAGGTAAATCTAACCAAATGGATCGACCATGTTTGCACCAAAGCAGAAATAGCCCAAAGCACACAACGAAGATTGTCTCGATGGGTAAATAATCCTCGCATCAACCCAGCAAAACTTTATAGTCCTGTAGTGAAGGCCTCCTTTGCCAACTGGAAAGACTCAGAAATTTATCTGAGTTTTGATACCAGTATGTTATGGGATAAATATTGCATCATTCGGATCTGTGTTGTACATTTGGGCAGAGCGATTCCGGTGGGCCCGCGAGTACTCAAACACAAAAGTAGTAGTGTCAACATCGATACTTATCAGGACCTCCTCAAGCGTGTCTCAAGGCTCCTACCAGTCGATGTCAAAGTCATTCTCTTGGCTGAGAGGGGGTTTGCCAATGCCGAATTAGTCCGTTATGTCAGAAAATTAGGCTGGCACTGTCGAATCCGGATTAAAGGGAATTTTTGGCTGCGTCATCCACGGCAGGGGTGGCAGCGAGTGAGTCAATTTCCGGTAGCCATCGGCGAGGCAAAACTGATCCACAACGTTCAAATTCACAAATGTAACTCGCTCACAGATGTCCATCTAGCAATTGCGTGGGAATCTACGAATGGCGAACACTGGTACATTATTAGTACCGAACCTACTAATCTCCAAACTTTTCGGGAATATGGCTTCCGCTTTACCATTGAGGAAAATTTTCTGGATGATAAATCCTCTGGATTCAATCTCGAAGACTCTAAACTCCGTTGGGCTCCAGCTATTTCTCGACTGTGCTTGGTGTTAGCGATGACTACTTTCTTCTTGACTGCTCAAGGTGTTGAAGTTGTCATTTTAGGTCAGCGTCGCTGTGTAGATCCACATTGGTATCGG
>NZ_JAUBQS010000089.1:0-17282 GCF_036701355.1 Microcoleus sp. Pol12B3 | reverse complement strand
CTTTATCTTTACTCGTGTTACGATTCAATTACAACCGTGTCTGCGATTCGATTACAACCGTGTCTGCGGTTCTATAGTCTGCGATCTACGGTTTGAGCGCCTGACTCTTTTAAGATACAAGGGGCGGGCTGCGCTAACGACGGATTTGCCTCATTCTAGGTTTTGGCGATCGGCAATAAACAAGATTTATTACCGATATCTTTTGAAAACAAGAAGAGGGAGCGCTCCCCCCAAGGAAATTTCCAGAGTTTGAGAGTCTTCTTCACCACTTCTGAGCCGACTGCGTGCACAGGGCGAATCTTAGTGCTCAACAACGCTCTCCGGGTGCGCTAGGCGCACCTTACTAGCTCAAAACTCTCCACTTAAAACTCAATACTACTAGCGAGCCCAGTCAGTACCGCGCCACAGCGTAAAAAACAAAACACTAGAAATCAGCGCGCCCAGCAGCCACTTAACAGCATTTTTAAATAACCCCACGCGCTGATTTGACTGAACCGCAGCACTTTGCGTCTGTAATCGTTCCTTAGCCGGAGTAATTCTCGAAAGAATTTGCTCTTTCAATTGCTGTGGGTTTTGCGTATCCGCTTGTACCCCCAAACGGGTAAGTTCCCCCGCCAAATTCCTTGAATCTTCAGGACTACCGTTCTTTAGCCGAGCTTCCACCTGCTGCAACTGAGCTAATTGTTGGTTTGCTTGAGTAGTAATTTGCTGGTTGTTTTGGTTGTTGACATAGATAGTGCCAAAATTCCCAAAGGCAACATCAAGAGAAAAAGTAGACCTAGCAGCAGACAAACCCAAGACAAAACCTTCAAAAAAACCTCTTCCAAACCTCTGCGATCGTACCCTTCTCCAAAAAATATCAGCGCCATTGGACTTAAGATCGCTCATTTGAGTCATTGTCAAGTACAATTTATACCAAATTAGATGAGCTTACCCTGCGGTTCCATCAAAGACGCAACTCACATTAGCACATTATCAAAAATTTGAGCGACAGCAGCAAGAATAGACATTACTGAGCTGAGTGTAGATGGTGGAAAAATAAGATTGATAACAGCAAAAGGAGAAAAATCCGAGTGGAAAGACTATAAAGCAATTGTATCAGAAGTAGGGATAGTAGCTAGTTTTGAACAAAATGAAACGCTCATTGATTGAGCAAACGAACAACCTTTAGCAAAACCTGTAACTTGTTTGGGAGATGGGCATGATGGAGTAGGGAATATATTCAAGGAAATCAGCAATAAACAAGACAGAAGAGAAATTTTAGATGGGTATCATTTGAATGAAAATCTACAGAAAGTAGGGGGTTCAATGAGAAGACTAAAACAAGCCGAAAAATATTTGGGGCAAGGAGATATAGAAAGTGCAAAACCGTTATTGACAGAATTAAAGAAAGAAACAGCAGTGAATTTTTGCAGATTTTGAGAAAAGCATCAAGGAAGGATTGTCAATTATGAAGTACTTCAGAAAGATCAGGTCTGCTCAATTGGCTCTGGGGCAGTAGAATCAGGAATTAAGCAAATATCGAGACGGGTTAAAATATCTGGAGCAAGTTGGAAAAAAGAAAATGTGGGGCAAGTTTTGGCTCATCGATGTGCTTACTTAAATGGGTTAATTGGCAAGTCGGGAAAAGCTGCCTAGGTATTTGTATTTATTGCAAAAGTGACACGATCCCAGTTGTCACCCCCACCGGGTAGTTGATTTTTACTTTTGCTCTGTTTTACAATAAATCATTTCTCAGGGATTTGTGGCTCCTCCTGTTAACTCGCCCGATCGGGGGAGGGGAGAAATTGAACTTATTTAAAAGTCCCCTATCTCAACTATAACCTGACCTGTTTTTTTTTGCAAGTTTGAGGTGAGGAGAGTTTTGGTAGTAGGGACGGGAGCAGGTTTTTGAGGGGAGAAGTATCGCAGTTTTAACCGACCGTAACAGTAGTTACTATCACTTTTTTACCTGATTTTAGCTGGGATTTATCCAAACATTAAACTAACATTAAACTAGATTTCGGATTGGTAGAAGGTAAATATGCTTGACAACCTGGATTTAAACATTTCCCTAGATAAAGAAACCTACGATGCCAAGATAGAAATTTTAATGCAACAGTTGCGATCGCTCCAACTGGCCTGCAGAGAAAAAAAATTGCCCGCAATTATCGTCCTCGAAGGTTGGGCCGCCGCCGGCAAAGGCGCTTTAGTCAAACAAATTGTGGGGTATATGGACCCGCGGGGGTTTGCCGTCCACCCAATTTGGCCGCCGTCAGATGTAGAAATGGGCTATCCTTTCCTGTGGCGGTTTTGGCAGAAACTCCCCGCCCGTGGCAAAATTGGTTTTTTCTACCACAGTTGGTACACTCACATTTTAGAAGACCGATTGTTCGATCGAGTCTCCGACGCCCAAGTACCCACAGTCATCAGGCAAATCAACGCCTTCGAGCGGCAGATGGTAGATGACGGCGCGGCAATCGCCAAATTTTGGATTCACCTGAGCAAAAAAGAACTCAAGCACCGGCTCAAAAAACTAGAAGACGACACCTTACAAGCTTGGCGAGTGCGACCCGAAGATTGGAAACAAGCCAAAAAATACGAAGAATACACAACTTTGGCCGAAGAAATGGTAGCCCAAACCGGCACGGGTTCCGCACCTTGGACGCTAGTAGAAGGCAATTGTCAACGCTGGGCGAGAGTCAAAGTTTTAACGCAAATGGCAGCGACAATTACAGAAGCCCTAGACAGACTGCCGATGCAATCTGCACCCGTGAAATTGCCACATCAAGAAAGGTTGCAACCCACCGAACCCGACTTGCTGGCCCAAGTAGATTTAACTCAATCGCTGTCGCCCGACGAATACAAAGAGCAACTTCGCGAGGAACAAACCCGTTTTGGCAAACTGCAACAAAGCATCTACGAAGATGAAATTCCCGTGTTAGTGCTGTTTGAAGGTTGGGACGCCGCAGGTAAAGGAGGAGCAATCAAACGCTTGACCGACGTATTAGACCCCCGCAGTTACACTGTTAATGCCTTTGCGGCCCCGACAGACGAAGAAAAAGCGCACCACTACCTGTGGCGGTTCTGGCAGCGGCTGCCAACTGCCGGTAAAATCAGCATTTGCGATCGTAGTTGGTATGGTAGAGTGCTGGTCGAGCGAGTCGAAGGATTTGCCACTGAACCCGAATGGCGGCGAGCTTATCAGGAAATCAACGAATTTGAGGAGCAACTCACCAGTTTCGGTTGTGTCTTAGTTAAATTCTGGCTGCACATCAGTCCTGACGAACAGCTAAAGCGGTTTACAGAGCGGCAAAACAATCCATTTAAACAATACAAACTCACCGAGGAAGATTGGCGGAATCGGGAAAAGTGGAATTATTATGAAGTAGCGGTGAATCAAATGATTCAGCGCACCAGCACGCCGCTAGCTCCCTGGACGCTAATTGCGGCCAATAACAAGTATTATGCTCGTGTTAAAGTAATTCAAACGGTAACGCAGGCAATTCGGAATCAACTGAAGCGCCGATAAATTGGGATTGGTGAATCGGTAACAGGTAATGGGGAAAAAAGTAGGCAGAACAAAGCAGGCTTGAATTGTCAATTCCACCTGCGGCGTGCTCGATCCATTACCAATTACCAATCAACTATTACCAGTTATCAATTACCAATTAACTGTCAGCAATCTGTGACTGGAAGTAGCGGGTTTCACCCTGCAACCAATGGTTGATAGCTGACCGGAATCGAGCATTAGGATAAATGCGATCGGGCTGCGTTATTGGCGACCGTTAAAAACTCACCAATTCCCGTATTTCCTCCCGCAGTTAAATTCGCGCTCGTTTCCAAAACTTCTGTACTAATTTATGAAGACACAGAATATTGCAAGATGCCAGAACTGTTAGCTCGCATTCTATTTCTATTCCTCCTGTTCTCACTGATCAAATCGTGGTGGGATCAATCAGGGGGCAAAGACAATCCTTTATTAGATCGGCTGCGCGTTTTGCTGCTGATCAGCCTTTTGATTCTAGCTTTTTTTGCACCAGACACCCCGGTCGGAGCAGCGATTTTCGGGCTCATAGCCTTCTTCTTTAAGCCGCTGGGTTTTTCAATCACGCTGCTGGTGATTGCATCCGCGCTGATCACGAACGGGGGCATCCGCAACCCGGCGCCGAGAATGATCCTGGCAGCGCTGCTAGTTTTGATCCTTTCGAGTATGCCAGTTGTCGCTTACTGGTTCGCGGAGCAAGCAGAACGGGATGCCGCTGCGGCCGTGCGGACAGTTTGCTGCGACGAAACCGCAGCGGCGATCGTGCTGCTGGGCAAGGGAACCACTCAGCCTCACATCCCCAACCGAGTGGCGATTCAACTAACAGATACTGGCAATCGCCTGCCCTATGCTGCCGTTTTGTACAGAAAACAACTAGCACCCATGGTCATCGTTACCGCTGGCCCCAGACCAGAGTTGGAGGGTTATGTTGGCGAAGCTAAGGATATCGAGACTTTGCTGGCAAACAACATGGGCGTGCCGCGCAGCAGTATCGTTCTTGACGATAACGGCAGCAACATACGCACCAGCGCTGAAGAGGTGAGAAAGATACTCGACAGCCGTGGCGCTGCGCGTAAAGTAATCTTGGTAACATCTGCTATTCAGATGCGCCGTGCCAGCCTCGCTTTTGCGAATATGGGAATTCAGGTGATTCCTAGGGCTACCGACTTCTACACTTTTCAACCCACATCAGGAGGGAGATCCAGTAGACTCCGCTTAGACGCGGGAGATTTTTTGCCTAGTGCAGAAGCTTTGGTAACTACGACGCGAGTATTCGATGAATATTTCGGGTCTTTCTATTACTATTTGCGCGGCTGGCAGGCTCCCAGGGCCTAAAGTGGCAAGTTGCTGGTGTTTTTCTTAGGCAACAGCGACTGCTCCCCAGATTGGTTTAACATCTGATGAGAAGAAGACCTTTGTGGGGAGCTGTATTTTTTTCTCATTCCGGCGGGGTCGCCGACAATCAAGTTTGCCATGAATGCAAACAATACCCAAAAGATAATTGGCTCCCACTGGGATTTTGTGGGCTTTGCTTCAGGGGTTTTGACAGATTCAACGTTGACTTTGATATCTAGTTTACCTTCTATTTCTTTGCCTTTGAGAACCCCGTCGTTGCACACACCCTTAAAAATCATGGGAGCGGGTTTTGGTGCTTCTGCTTTCGCTTCTGTCATTTTTTTATCTTGGTTTTGGTAGATCCGGTTGGATAGTACATTCTTAAAGGTTCGGGGGTTTTCCGGACAGGATTTGGCGAACTCTGAAAGAATTAAGTTGAATATGTACCCCGCCCCTTACAGGGGCTTAGACATCAGAATCTGAAGGCATTTCAAGCTAGTGCTTGTTTGTTTTGTGTAGCAGCATTGCCTTGAAGCTGCTAATTATCTATCTGGATGAAGGAGAGGTTTTTATGCAAAGTACAGGTTTTTTATGAAAAATTTATTTTCTCCCGGCGCGCCGAAACGTCAATAGCTTGATGTTCGAGCTTGGTTTCTGTCGCCCAAGCAACCCGGTTTCTGGTCACAGAGAGCTGAAGTGACGAAATTCGGTTAATAAACCGGGTTTCTGGCTCAACATCGCGCCAGGAATGCCAATCTAAAATTTTAAATAATCTAAATAATCGATAGTGCAAATATCCACCAGCAAACTATCTTGCCTGCAACCCGAACAACTGGCAGCTTGGGCAAAAGAGGCAAAAAATCGCAGTAAATCCGGGCAAATTCCCGCGTACATACCTCTCCTTGCACAAGCAAATAGACAAGGCTTTGCCGTGCAAATTCGGGAAATTGACGGTAAAATTTTGAGCTGGGGTAGTATTTCTCAAACATTCCCGCTGATGAGTGTAGTCAAGCCCTTAGTGCTGCTTTATTTGCTGTGCCAATTGGGAGAAAAAACGGTTTTTGACTGGGTGGGCTGCGAGCCTTCGGAACTGCCTTTCAATTCCTTAACTCAACTCGAAATAGACCAAGGGAAGCCGAGAAATCCGATGATTAATAGCGGGGCGATCGCCCTAGCGTCTTTGATTCCCGGTGAAAATGCTGTGTCGCGCTGTCAAAACTTGCTCGATTGGTTAAATCAACAGGCAAACAGTCAGTTATTTGTTGACGAGTTAATGCTCGATTCAGTGAAGACAAATCCGAATCAAAATAATTGGAATCTCGCCTTAAAAATGGTAGAATCGGGTTATCTTCAAAACGCGGAAATTGCTTTAGAAACATACAATCGCGTCTGCTGTTTGTCGGGAACTGTGGAAGATTTAGCTAAGCTGGGGATGGTTTTGGTAAATAGTGGCGATCGACAAATCGGCGAAAACTGCCGTACAGTCAAAGCACTGATGGCAACTTGCGGCTTGTATGAAGCATCCGCCCGCTTTGCCCTGCGGGTGGGGCTGCCGGCTAAGTCGGGAGTTAGCGGGGCAATGCTTTCGGTAATTCCGGGTCAAGGTGCGATCGGCTTTTACAGTCCGCCCTTGGATAAAGACGGAAATTCTATCGGTGGCTTATTTCTGTTAGAAAAAATAGCTAAAACTCTGCGACTGAGCGTATTTGATTAGATTAAGAATTACGCACGGTTGGTCAGGGTTTCAACTTCGATCGACCACCGGGATTTGTTGCGAGAATATTTCGTGAATGCTGGCATAAACTGCCAAAAACCCAGTTTCTTTGGTTTTGATACGTAAGTCCTGAACCAATGCCCCATGCCCAATAACTAATGCTTTTCACCCAAAATAGCATAAACCACAGTCTCTTCTTTTTTGCCGCGCAATTGAATCGAGCCTACTTTTTGGCCTTCGTAGCGATCGCGCACGTAAGCAAAAGTCCTCGCCGTCACCAATAAATTAAAAGGACTGTCAGAAACAATTTCCTTATTCATCGCCTCCAATCTAGCAGCAACATTGACAGCATCGCCGATCACAGAATAATTCAAACGCCGGGAACCGCCGACGCTGCCCGCAACTAACTGTCCGGTATGCAAACCAATACCAAACTTAATTAAAGGTTTGCGTTCACTTCTAAGCTGCTGGTTAAGTTGGTGCAGGCGTTCGTGCATCGCAATACAAGCCGCAACTGCATTCAAAGCATCTTGTTGAATTTGTCGATATTCGGTATGGCAAAAAGGTACCCCAAAAACTGCCATAATTGCATCACCGATGTATTTATCTACAACACCGCCGTGATCCATAATACAGTTAGTCATCGCTTCCAAATAATTGTTCAACCAGGTGAGTAAATCTCGCGGTCGCATTTTTTCTGAAATCGAAGTAAAACTACGAATATCCATAAACAGCACCGTTGCTGTAAGTTCTTGAGGTTCAAGTTCTCCCTGTTCAAATATCTCAGCTTTGCGTTCCCAAATAAGCTGAGCTGTCTCCGGAGCGACGTGCTTTTCAAATAACCTCATCAACTGCTGTTTTTCGTACTGTTCCCGCAGTTGCAAAGCAGTGCCAGCTAAAATGAGAGTGCCGATAGGTGCAGCAATCGGAACCCACCAAAAAAAGAAGCCAAATAGCAAAGCAGCAGCCGCAATCCAAACAACAGGCAAACCGAGAGCGATCGCAATTCTTTCTTGAACACCTCGCTTGTACAGAACCAAAGCGGTAAGAGGGCCAATACCCAATAATAACAAAATTTCTAGCAGTACCGGCAGCCGCTGCAGCAAGCGTTGATTGAGCAAATTGTCAACCAATGCTGCATATAAATAAACCCCAGCCGTAGTCTTGTTGAGAGGTGAAGATATGGGGTCTAAACCCGTAGCAACTATGCCAACTAAAACTAACTTATTGGTCAGAGCGTCTGCAGGAATTCTACCTTCTACCACATCAACAAAAGCATAGGTAGATAGATTTTCTGTTTTCCCCGGCCAGTTAATCCAAACTTTTTTTTCCTGCTTATTTTTTGACTGTGGAAGCAATACTGGATCTTCGGGGTTAACAGCATTGTACCTGTGAGTCATGGCTAAACCGAAATTAGGAATGCCGTTGAGAAAAATTTTTGACTCGCGGCTAATACCGTCGCTATCGGCTTCTTGGCTGATGTGGCCGACACCTGCGGCGGCTGCTTTTAAAGATGCTACGGGTTCTTCTTTGAGGGTTCTAGGGAGTACAACTTTGCCGTTGGCGGCAATTGCCGCGGCTAAAATATCATCTTTAGGGCTTGGATCGAGGAAAAGAATGTCAAAACCAACGGCTGTGGGGGGAGATTTTTTGAGCGCTTCTAGCAGTTGGGCGTAGCGGTTGCGAGGCCAAGGAAATTGACCGTATTCCTGCAAGGAATGCCGTTCGATCGCAATTACTACAATTCTCTGATCCCATCCCGGATTTGGAAAAAATCCCGATTCTCGAATTTGAAATAGTGTTTTGTATCCCAAATATTCAAGGGGTTTCCACATTCCAAATTGCAGCATGGCGACAGACATTATACCTACTACTGCTCCTGTCATCCAGGGAGGGTTTGTGGCTATATAGTGCCGCAGGCCGAGCAGTTGATTTTGTTTGAGATGATCCATCCATTTTTTGAACTTCATGCAATTAATTTTACGCAATCATTGACATTAGACTCCGATTTTCGATAAGAGTTATATCCATCCTCAATGAGTCGTAAATTTTTTACCCCATCTCAACCCTCCCCCGATCGAGGGGAGGGAGTAAGAAATTCACAAATGATGCGAGGATTACTATATATCAATTCCGGTTGCACTCCTAGGGATTGTTAATTTTTGACAGTTTACTCTTGACTCGGTATCTGAAAACTGAATGGTTGAGTCTTAACTGTTGACTCAATTTGATTATTTATATGGAACCGGAACCCCTAGTATAGTCATGAAGTTTTACAATACCGTAATGGCGAAAGGTTAACGCCAAGTTTCTTTATTTTGACAAATCTGTTGGGCATCTAAATTATATTTGTAGGCGGGCGGGACACCTCACAATAATTGCATTAAACTTGACTTTAATATTTAGACGCGACTTGGCTGACGAAGTTTCATCGCGAAATGCTTCGCCCCTCTATGAAATAATCAACTCAAATAAGACTTACGATCTAACTTACTTCCTCAGAGACTGCCCGCGCACTTTACTCGCGACGATAAGTTTTTTAGGGAACTGCGAGGCTATAATGCCGTTCTGTGATTGACGGGCCTCGGACTACGATTTTGAGACGGCGGCTTGGAGGTAAAATTCCTTGGATTTTGAAGTTGCCATTTCGATCGATCTTAATCGCTTCGTTGTTGACATAAATTATGTCGATCGGGTTAATTTGACCGCTGAGGTGATAGATATTGCCACTGAGTCTCCACAACCTGCGGACTTTGAGTTTAGCTAGGCGAGGGCTGGCTGAGGGCGCCACGGGCGAGGTTTGAGGGAAAATTGTGGTGGCGTTGCCACTGTTGACAACTACTTCCGAATCGATGTTGCCGGATACTACGACTGCACCTTCAATAGTTTGGACGGCGGTTTTGCCGCCACCAACGCTGACGCCAAATGATGTGCCGCGAACTCCGGCAACGCCTTCTGGGGTTTCAACCCTGACTGGGGCGGTTTTGGCAGAACTTTTTTGTTGGGCAATTTGACTGGATTTGCCGAGTCCGCTGAAGGTATTGAGGGCGACTATTTGGTTTGGGGGGATAATTGTTGAGGTGTTGGCTGCGGGAGTTGTCGCAGCAGTTTTGCCGATCGACAACCTGACTCGCCCCCTGCTGACAAAAATCACTGTGTCTTTTTTGCCACCTGCACTGCTTGACAAATTCGATATTCTGACTGCGGTTTTTTCGGTCACTTCCACGATGCCGGTGTGGTTGTCGATGCCTAAACGGGCTGTGGAATCGGGGCCGGTGATGATTTCGTCTCCAGGGGCGAGTAGCCGATCGCCCACAACCGCCGGCCGCCCTTTAAAGGTGACTGTACCGCGAATTTCTTCTATTTCAAGCGATCGTCCGGCCGCTGTTCCCTGGGCGTTTATCGTCTCTGCTGGGGATGAATTAGCCGCCACTGTTGCCGGATTTGTTGGAGATTTTGAGGCTGTTGGCAGTGCTGGCGGTCGATCGACGGAGATAATTTTAGTAGGGTTCGACGGCTGTTTGGGGGATGGATAGAGCGGACTGGCGATCGTCCCACGACCAAGCGCCAGACAGGCGAACACAGCTAACGACAAACTTAGGAGCGGAATTTGGGTCGAGCGGCCACAGGTAAAAATTTTATTCATAATTTCAATTTTGTCATATTGAAGTTTCTAGACTTCCTTTCCTGTATCAGACACCCTAAATCCGGCAATAGTTAGACTTTTTATGCCGTAACACAGCAGCAAAAATAAACTTTCTCAGCCTGAAATTTTAGCATTAAATCTTTTTTTTATTGTCAGATTGTAGTAAACTGTTACAACAAGACTGTTTACTACAATCTGACCTTCGGAAAATTTTGCAATCCAGACTCCAAGTGCTTTACAGCATTGATGTTAGCCAATATCAACGTTAGAAATAGAAGATTTATATATAGCAAACCTAAAATTAATTACTGCTTCTGAATGCCTTTTGGCTTCTGCCGGAAGGATGACTAATTGGAAATAAATCCTGTAGTTGTGGCAATTAATAAAAAGATTGTTTTTGCGAAGGGATAAAAAATAATTATCTCCGTGGTGCGCGAGGCTCTGGAAGTTGAGCTTGCCGCTGTGGAAGCTGATGAGGCAAACCCAGGCGAATCCGGGTAGACGATTGACCAACCGCGACTAGAATACCGTTTTTTAGGGAAAGTTGGTCGAAATTTCGATGGAAAATCATAGTGAGCGATCGCTTGCGGGTGTTGCTGTTCCGAAGTAGACGCCAAACTGTAAAATAAACGGTTGTATATAGGTTATATAGAGCAGGAGAACAATTTCAGTGGCAATAGAAGTAGGTCAGAGAGTGAAGGTGCGCCGTCTCAGAGATCGGATACCTGCCAATATAGTGGGCAAGATAAAGGAGAATCCAGTAGGCACTGTTGACGGATTCAAAATGGTTGACGGTAGCGGAGTAGGCGTGGTTGTCAAGTTTGATGGTTTTGCGACTTGGTTCTTTGAAGATGAGCTAGAACCCGTTTAAAAGATGTAGAAGGAAGAAGGAAGTTCGGCAACGGATTCGCTCGACGGATGTAACGGATGTAACGGATGTAACGGATGTAACGGATGTCAGTCCGATGGAAGAAGGAAGAGGAAAAATTTTCCCAATTCTTTCCCTCTCCCACTCTCCCACTCACCGACTCTCCTCTTCCTCCATTCTCCCTCTTCCCCCACTCTGGCTGAAGGTTGCGCTTAAATGTTAAAGAGTAAGCTTTGGCAGTGAGAACAGAAAATGGCTTTGATTTTGACATTTTTGGGCAAAGGCGGCACTGGCCGCAGTACGATCGCGATCGCAACAGCTAAAAAATATGCGGCTCAAGGCAAGCGAGTTCTGCTGCTCGGCCAAGATCCGGGACCGGGATTGGGAATCCTGCTGGCAACTCCTCTGACTTCCACTCCCCAAGAAATAGCCCCGAATTTGAAAGCAGTTCAGGTGCAAAGCGCGCCGCTGCTAGAACGCAGGTGGGACGAAGTTAAACAACTAGAAGCTCAATATGTCCGTACTCCTTTTTTCAAGCAGATTTACGGTCAAGAATTAGGAGTTTTACCGGGAATGGACAGCGCGCTGGCGTTGAACGAACTTCGGGAATACGAGGACAGCAAACAATACGATGTAATTGTTTATGACGGCACCGGCGGCATGGATACGCTGCGGATGCTGGGAATGCCGGAAATTTTGAGTTGGTATATCCGCAGGTTCCGCCAAGCTTTGGTAGATTCGGATTTGGGTAAAGCTTTGTCGCCTTTTATTCAGCCGGTTTTCAGTACCGTGTTGACGGTGGATTTGTCTGGGGATAATCCTTTTCAATCGACTAAGCAAGTCGATAATCTTTTGGATAAGGGTAAGGAAGCGCTGGCCGATCCGAACCGCACTGCGGCTTTTTTGGTGACGACTGGGGATGCAAGCGCGATCGCAACTGCCCGCTATCTGTGGGGAAGTTCTCAACAAATTGGCTTGACTGTGGGCGGTGTCATTGTCAATCAAGCATCGGTTACAGAAGCTATTACTGCCGATTTTGAGCCTTTGACGGCTGTTTCGGTTCCGTCGCACAGTGACAATAACTGGCAGCCGCTAATTGATGCTTTGCCAGATTTTTCTGAGGCGGCAAAAGCTCCTAAACCGATTAACATAAATATTGCACAGCGTCAAGTTAGTTTGTTTTTGCCTGGGTTTGACAAGAAAGAAATTAAATTGATTCAATCCGGGCCGGAAGTAACGATCGAAGCGGGCGATCAGCGGCGCAATATTTTGCTGCCTCCGGCGCTAACTGGGAAGTCTGTTACTGGTGCTAAGTTCCTGAACGGTTACTTGATTATTTCTTTTTAGGGTAAGGAAGAAGGCACGACACGGATTTTGACACGGATACACTGATGAATTCCCTGGTTCCCAGGCAGAGCCAGGGCACCGATGTCTAGAGGCTCTGCCTCGATTGCGGAGGAAAATTGGAGGCAGAGCCTCCGGATCTGCGTTACCAGGCAGAGCCTGGTAACAAGTGGAACTGAATAATCCGACAAATGGAAATCGATCGCAATAAACTTTAATGGCAACTCGTGCAAAAACCCGGTTTCTTGAAGAAACCGGGTTTCTTAAGACAATTACCTAGCTTTTACCGTTACCGTTTCCATTGCCGCCGGTTGTTAGCAAAACCCGCTTAGCTAAAGGTTCCGGCACTTCTTGCAATCGATCGAACTCCCAATTAAAAAATCCTACTCCCATTGTCTGCGATCGCAATTCTACGATCAAATTCTGCATTTCTGCGATCGGCAAATAAGCCGAAACAGCATCCCATCCCTTCCAGTCTTTGTTACCTTCGTAGCCGAGAATTTGGCCGCGGTGTCCGCTGACCAACTGCAACACCTTTGATGTACACTCGTTCGGAGCGCAAATTTCAACTTTGGCGATCGGCTCCAGCAATGCCGGTTCGCACTTCGCCATTCCCTCCTGCATCGCCAAACGCGCCGCTTGCTTGAAAGCTTGTTCGGAACTGTCAACGGTATGATAGGAACCGTTCGTCAGCGTCACCGCTACGTCTACCACCGGGAAACCCAGCGGGCCGCGATCCAAATACTCGCGCACTCCCACTTCTACGCCGGGAATGTACTGTTTTGGGACGACGCCGCCGACTATTTTGTCGTTAAAGGTGAAACCTTCTCCGCGAGGCTGCGGTGTAATATCGAGGTACACGTCGCCAAACTGTCCGTGTCCGCCGCTTTGGTGTTTGTAGCGCCCGTGGATGGAAGATGCAGGTTTGCGGATGGTTTCTTTGTACGGCACTTGCGGTAAGTGAGTCGCCATCGGCAAGTTATACTTGCGGCGCAACCTGTCTAAAGCTACTTTCAGGTGGATTTCGCCTTGACCCCAAAGTATAATTTCGTGAGTGTCGCCGTGCTGTTCCCAGACTAAAGATGGGTCTTCTTCTAGCAATTTAGCTAAAGCGGAACTCAGCTTAACTTCATCGTTGCGCTTTTCTGGGACGATCGCCAGTGCGTAGACAGGCGGGACGATTTCGGCTTTTGGCAATTCTTCCGATCGGTCTAGCGCCAGCGTATCGCCTGTTTTTACGCCTTCTAGCCTTCCCACAGCCACAATTTCCCCCGCGCTGACAGACTGCAAACTTTGCGTTTGCTGGCCGGTCAAGCGGTACAAACCGTTAACTCGAACGCCGTTCAAAATTGCTCCGTCTGCCAGCGTCCCCCGCCACATTCTCACTAACGATAGTTTACCTCCCTGCGGCGTGTAATAGGTTTTCAGGATTTGAGCCAGAACTTTGTTTTCACTTAGTATAATGCCTCGGCGATCGGCTGTAGTTTCCGGTGTCGGCGCTTCCCTCAGCAAAGCTTCCAGCAGAGGCCGCACGCCGAAATCTTGTTCTGCCATGCCGATGAATACTGGCACAATTAAATCTGCGCCTAATTCCATCTTTAAGTCGCGGGTAATTTCTTCAGCGTCGGGATTGATTTCTTCGAGCAATTCTTCGAGTAAATGGTCGTCAAAATTCGCCAATTCTTCGAGCATTTGCTGCCGCGCTGCGCTTTCTTGTGCTTTGAGGTGTTCTGGAAGCGGGACGGGATCTGCGGCGGCGCCCGGATGGTAGTGGTAAGCTTGTTCGGTTACTAAGTCGATAAAACCGATGATTTGTTCGTTTTTGCCGATCGGATATTGGTGAGGTACGATCGGTCTAGTGGAAACGGATTTGAGCGCGTCGATCACGTCGGTGAAGTTGCTGCCGCAAGTGGTTTCGTCTGTGCAAGCCCGATCGATCTTGTTGATGAAAACTAGGTGGGGAATTTCCCAATCGTCGAGGAATTTAAACAGGGGTGCGAGGGTTAAAGTGCGATCGGCAACGGGTTCGCAAACAATTATCGCCGCATCCACACCAATCAGCGCACTGTAAGTTTCTTGGACAAATTCTACCGATCCCGGACAGTCGAGAAATGTGAAGCGGACACCTTCATATTCAGCGGTGGCGGCGTTTACTTCTACGCTCATTTTGCGATCGCGCGCTTCCAGCGAACTATCACCTATTGTGTTGCCATCTTTGACATTTCCTTTGCGGGTAATTGTCCCTGTCACCGACAGCAAACTTTCGAGCAGTGCGGTTTTACCGCTTAAATAAGGGCCAACAATTGCAACGTTCCGCGTGGCCCCAAGGACTTTTTCGTTCATATTGCCTCCAACAGAAAACTTGTTTTCCATTGCTCTTGGTGCAATCTGTTCTATACCATTTTCTAGACTTTTTCTAGGTTAATTTTTATTGCAGTTTCGAGCAATTTCAGATTTTGGTATGATTCTATACTTTTGACGCTAGCGTATTTTGAGTGACGCCAACACAAATTGTAGTTTTTCTTAATATTTTGAATTTTTACGCGCAGATTAATGCAGATTAACGCGGATAAGACTCTCGTTCCCAGGCTCTGCCTGAGAACGTATTTCTAGAGGCTCGGCCTCGATTTTAGCGGTTTTTAGTGTCTAATTTCTCAGCAGTCGCAAACCGCTTAAGGTTACTATTACTGTAGAGCTTTCGTGACCGATGACGCCGAAAGGCATGGTGATATTTCCGAAAAAATTAGCAGCCAATAACAGCACAATGCAACTGAGTGCAAAAACAATGTTTTGTTTGACAACATTTTGAGCGCGGCGGCCCAAACTAATTGCTTTACCTAGTTGCTCTAATTTATCTGCCATTAATACGATATCAGCAGTTTCTAAAGCAACATCGCTGCCGGAAATTCCCATCGCAATGCCGACGGAAGCTTGAGCGAGGGCGGGGGCGTCGTTGATGCCGTCTCCTACCATTGCTACAGTTTGATACTGGGTTTGCAGTTGTTTAATTGCCTGCACTTTGTCTTCTGGCAAAAGTTCGGCGTACACTTCATTGATGCCTAATTGACGGGCGATGTGTTGAGCTGTTTGCTCGTTGTCGCCGGTTAGCATAATTATATGTTCTACGCCTAATTTTTGCAAGCGTTTTACCGTTGCTGCTGCTTCGGGGCGCAGGGTATCTGCTACTGCAATGATTCCCAAAAGTTGCTCGCCCTTTGCCACCCAAACAACTGTTTTACCTTCGGCTTGCAACTGCTGGCTGATTTGAGTTAATTCGGAAGTTGCTTCGACAAAATTGGCTTTACCAATGGCAATGATTTGATTGTTGACTTGGCCGATAATTCCTTGACCGATTTTTGCTTGTACGTCGGTAGCGGTTGACAATTGTAACTGTTGTTGCTGGGCGGCGCTGACAATTGCGTGGGCGATCGCGTGTTCGGAATGAGCTTCTAGGGCTGCAGCCAATTGCAGAACATCTGTTTCAGTATATCCGGCTGCTGGTACAATTTGGATAACTTCAGGTTTTCCCGTGGTGAGAGTTCCGGTTTTGTCAAAGGCGATCGCCCTGACTTTACCAATCATCTCTAATTGCGCGCCACTTTTAAACAAAATCCCCTGTCTCGCCCCATTAGCAATTCCCGAAAGCAGCGCCGGCATAATCGAAGCCATCAGCGCGCAGGGGGATGCAACTACTAGGAAAATCAGCGCCCGATAGATTGTCTCTTCCCAATTCCAGCCCAAAACAAAGGGCGGTAAAATTGCCAGCAGCAAGCCTAAACCGACAATTAATTTGGCATAACCGCGCTCAAATTTTTCCACAAACATTTGAGAAGGCGGCGCTGCTGTTTGCGCTTCTTGGACTAGCCGAATCACTCGCTGAATCAAGCTGCTTTCTGGAGTTTTATGAACTTCGAGTTTCAATGCGCCGGCACCGTTAATTGTACCTGCATAGACTTCATCGCCCCTGGTTTTTTCCACGGGCATCGACTCGCCGGTAATGGAGGCTTGATCGATCGCACTGTAGCCTTCAATAATTATCGCATCTGTGGGGATGATTTCTCCGGGCTTGACTAAAATGCGATCGCCAATTTCCAATTTGTCGATCGCAACGAACCGTTCCCCGCCGTACATTACCACCCTAGCAGTATCCGCAGTCAAACTCATCAAACTGCGGATGCTGCGTTCAGTCCGCTGCATAGCATAACCTTCAAGCGCGCCGCTAATTGCAAAGATTAAAATCAGCACCGCACCGTCAACAATTAAATGATATTCTTGCCGCCAGAGCCCCAAACCGGCCGCGCCCAAAGCAGCGACAATCATTAACAAATCTACATCTAATTCGCGTTCTTGAAAAAGCGTAGTTAAGCCTTCGCGGGTGCTGGAATAGCCACCGATAACATAAGCCGCGGGTAAGATTAACACGGCTACACCCAGCCAGCCGAATTGCAGGGCTAGCGAACCCAAGATTACTAGAATTCCGCACAGGGCGGCAGTCACAGCATCTGGATGTTCTTCGGCGAGGCGCCAGAGGCGAGAAATAGGGAGGGAATTGGGAGTCATGGGGGAAAATTTGATAGGGTAGATGACTCCTTTACCCTAAACCTTGACATTAGTGTCAATGTCAAGAATGAAACCAAAATAAATCCAGCATCAACTCGCCCCTCGTTGAGTCCCAGAGTCCGACAGGGAATGAATTCCCTGTCTCATAGCGCAAGTCCTCTGAAAGAGGACTCAAGAGAGTTGAGAATTGAATTTAATGTTTTAGTCGGTTAAAACTGAGATCTTGCACCATTCTCAATTAGCCATACGGCCAACCACTAACAGTGATGTCAAAACCCTGCTGACGAGC
>NZ_JAUBQS010000008.1:117774-154874 GCF_036701355.1 Microcoleus sp. Pol12B3 | reverse complement strand
AGCCGTGTGCAGTGAAAGTTGCAAGCACGGTTCCGAATGGGAGGGAGAGGATAGTAATATCTTCTCTCGACCCTAACCCCCTAATATTCCCAAAGCTTATGCAGAAATAGTTGAATTTTTGGCGACGGCCACACTCCCCGCAGTCATATCAACTTTCCACTCTCCAAGGAAGCAAAAGAGCATATCCTCGACCTAATTTATGCCCACAATAATCAAGGCTTGACCCGCGCTGGAAAAAGCAAATTAGATAACTATCTAGTGCTAGAACATCTGATGACTCTCATCAAAGAACTCACAAACACGTCCTTAAAGATTTAGTTTTTTTATATCTCGTCAATTAGTGTCCAAACGATCGCCACGACCGCCGCCAAAACCGATAAGAAGTGTTAAGTTAGTAGTTAGTTGTGTCGATCGCACAGAAAAAAAATGCCTGAACTACAAACCGATACATACCAAGACCTCGACCCGCAAGTCCTCTCAAAGCCCGTTGTTGTCGGTCTGGAAGAGGTAACAAAAGTTTACGGGATTGGCGACCTGGAAGTTCGCGCCTTAAACGGCGTCAGCTTGACCGTAAGACAAGGAGAATATTGCTCGATTATGGGCGCATCGGGATCGGGCAAATCTACAGCTATGAATATTATTGGCTGTCTCGATCGACCTACGAGCGGCAGTTACTACTTAGACGGCGTAGATGTCGCCCAAATGCCCGAATCAGAATTAGCCGGAATTCGCAATTTAAAATTAGGTTTTGTCTTCCAACAATTTCACCTGTTGCCTCAATTGACAGCCTTAGAAAATGTCATGTTACCTATGGTTTATGCCGGCATTCCCGCAGCAGAAAGACGCGAACGGGGAGTAGAGGCTTTAACGAAAGTAGGCCTGGAAAGTCGGCTGCAAAACAGACCGAATCAACTATCAGGAGGACAGCAGCAGCGGGTTGCGATCGCCAGGGCTATTGTCAACCGTCCCGTGTTGTTGCTGGCTGATGAACCGACTGGTGCATTGGATACAAAAACTACTCAAGAAGTAATGGATATTTTTACCGAATTCAACGAAAGCGGCATGACAGTTGTTATGGTAACGCACGAACCGGAAGTGGCGCGCCAAACTCGCCGCGTTGTCTGGTTCCGCGACGGTCAAGTTATTCACAATAATCTCAATCCCGAAGAGCTTTCACACGCGGTATTTTAGTATAAGAGTCCGCGAAAAGCGAAAAGAAAATGGGGCGATTGAAATCGCTTCTAGACAAACGAAGTCCGCCTACGCGGACTGAAGAATCAAGAGGGTATCAGTCCTATGCAACAGGACTTTAGCTATTAGACAGGGGTTTTCAACCCCTGGCGGACTAATAGACAAAACACCCGATATCTGCTTAATGAAAAGCACTGGGAAAAGCTTCCCAAACTCGATCGACAAAATCTCTAAGTTGCCGAGATGCGATCGCACCATCCTTTTTCTCAGCATCCAGAGAGTGCAACTCAGTCAACAGTGAAATTACCTCAGTATCTAAAGCCGCGCGAAACAAGCTCAGCGGCCACAGCAAATCAGCACCATTTCGCAAATCGGATAAAGTGTATTCTGCCGAAAAATCCTTCCCCGACGCCGATACAACTAACATCAAAGGGCGCACCCAACAAACTTGACGTGCCTCAACCACTTGGATTACCTCGGAATGCAGGCACGCATCTCCACATTCTAAACTGACAATTTGACCAGGCTTAAAGTTCAAAGCACAATCCATTAATGCTCACACTTAATACAGACATAACAAAGCAGCGAAATAAGTGCTGCATCTCTCGACAGCACCAGAAAAAATTATATCATAATTCCTTCTTCCTTCTTCCTGACATCCGTTGCATCCGTCGAGCGAATCAGTTGCCGAACTTCCTTCTTCCAGACATCCGTCGAGCGAATCAGTTGCCGAACTTCCTTCTTCTCAACTTTCATCAAGCTTTTTAAGAGCCATTTCAAGATCGGCTGTCAACAATCGTGCTTCTTTTTTACCACCGCCACCATGGGCATAATCCGCCACGGAAATCGGAGCACCGATCGCAATTTTTACCTGAGAACCCCATTGAGGAATGCGCGGGCGATAGCGGATACTCATCGGTACAATTTTAACCCCCAAACCCGGTTTGCTCAACTCTGCTTGAATTGCCAAACGCGCCAATCCCGGCTTAATCGGATGAACTTCGCCATCCTGAAAAATACCGCCTTCGGGAAAAATCACCAACATTTCCTTGTCAAGGAGCAGTTCCACCCCATAACGGAGACTGCCAATTGCCGGATGCTTGAGATCGACAGCAAACCCCCCCAAATGTCTGATGAACCAACCTTGCAGTCCTTTGACCTCATCAGCAGTTACCATAAACCGCAAATCGCGTCCAGTCACCTTCTGTCCGGTTGAATAGGGCATCATCAGGGCATCCCACCGGGAACGGTGCGTAGGGGCTAAGATGACAGGCCCGTCTTTCGGCAAGTGCTCCTGTCCGGTTATCTCAATCTTGCCAAAATGAAACGGTAGGACAACATAGTGACCTAGCGGATAGAGCAAGGAGGTTAACCAAGGAGAAACGCGAGAGGTATTAGATGCTACCTTGGCAGGCATTGGCTTCACTAGAGATGATTTACTGGACTCAACGGCGATCGTGGCGGTGTGGGGCATAGCAATTAAGCTGCTTGATCGAGATCTAAAGTCTAAAGTAAGGTGTTGGCTAAATCTTTAGTTTTTAGATCGGGACACTTTTGCTATTGGCCTTGTGCCGATCGAGCGATCGCGCCCGCAAGAGATAATCTCTAACAGATAAAACCTCAGCCAACCGGACAGCACTAATACAAAGTACTCGGCCGCCTGGAAAGCTCGATCGGGCAATTACGGATCTATTATTTCAGTTAAAGGATCAATTTCGATTAAACATCGCCCCGAAGAAAGTAAAAAATTTTACCTGTTAATTTTTCCGGCGCGCTTCAAACCAAGAAAGCAACTGATCGCGGCAAACAGACTCCATAATACCGCCAAGCACCTCTAAGCGGTGACACGAATGCGCGCTATCGGGAATATTAGCAGCAGTCCGAATTGTGCCAGTTTTCGGGTCATCTGCTCCGTATACCAGCAAACCAATCCGAGCTTGGACGATCGCACCAGCGCACATCGGGCAAGGTTCCAGCGTTACGTAGAGCGTGCATTGGTTGAGATGCCAGTCTTGCAAAACTTGGCCGGCCGCCCGCAAAGCCAAGATTTCAGCGTGAGCAGTCGGATCGCAGTCTCGCTCTCGCCGATTTTGCGCTTCGGCAATCAATTTGCCAGTACCGTCAACAATGGCAGCACCAACGGGTACTTCACCGGCATCACCGGCTGCTTGTGCCAACTCCACAGCCCTAGTCATCCAGCGTTTGTGAATAAAATAAGTAGTATCACTAATAGACAATGGCTCAGTTTTAAAATTCACGTCATACCTACGTAACAGAAAAACTTAAGATCGAGAAAGAAAGTTACATTACAGCTTAATAGAAAGTCATTTTTAATTATGGACACCACGACGATCACCACTGAAATTGTTGAGCTGTTGTGCCGCATTAGCCGGCAAAAGCTGCGCGAACAAGATATCACTCCTTTGGTAGTGTTTGTGACTGCTCTAATTTCCATCCTGCGCGGAGTGATGATTATTGACAGGACGATCGCAGTTGAAGAAGAAGAACGGCTGCAAAAGACTCTCAAAGCCTTTGCCAGCGGCGACCGCGATCGGGTAGAACTAATTCAGCGCCTTGTCAAAGGAGTATCCAAACAGCAGGTTTACTTCAACCCCACGGAATTGCTAACCCTGACAGCTTTGTTCTCAGAATCAGAAAAACTGTTGCTTATCGGTTCCGGCTACGAAATGTCAGCAGCCGACGGGCACATCGATATGCGGGAGCAAATGTACTTACAGTCGATCGCAAATCGGCTCGGCCTAGACTCCAGACACATTGCAGTCCTAGACACTTTATTTACTAAAGAAGGAACCCTCGACTCAGAAGCTTTTGGCGAAGTTCAAGCTTTACTCGATCCCAGCGAATTCGAGTCCCGCGATCCAGTATTTGGCAAAGCAGCAAAGCACTTGCTGAGTATTTTACTCCGCAAATAATCCAGCCCATATAAATTTTGGAGCAGTAACAGTAGTGACAGAGGAGTTCGAGGATTTGACGCTGTGTCCATTTGAGATGTGACTTGGGCGCTCTTACCCTCAAAAACCGGGTTGTTTAACCCCTACCAAGAGCTTTGCATGGCGTATGTTGGTGAAAAACCTGTTTTCTGCCTAAGTCCCGCTTTATTTTTTGGGCAACAGTCGATCGACCCTTGTATCCCATTGAACCGAATGCCTCTAAAATCTAAAAGCGACTTGTCGCTGCCTTGATTGACCCAGCTCAATCTCAAATCTCAAATTGATTGATTATGCAAATTGAATGGCAAACCGCCAAAACCTACGAAGACATTCTCTATCACAAAAGCGGCGGCACCGCGAAAATTACCATCAATCGACCTCACAAACGGAACGCTTTCCGTCCCAAAACCGTGCTGGAACTGTGCGATGCCTTTACTGATGCCCGCGAAGACACAAAAATAGGCGTTGTCCTGTTCACCGGTGCGGGGCCTCATACAGACGGCAAATACGCCTTTTGCGCCGGCGGCGACCAAAGCGTGCGGGGTACGGCGGGATATGTAGACGAAGGTGGCATACCCCGCTTGAACGTGCTCGACTTGCAGAAGTTGATTCGCTCGATGCCCAAAGTTGTAATTGCTTTAGTTGCAGGCTACGCAATTGGAGGCGGTCACGTTCTGCACTTAATTTGCGACTTGACGATCGCTGCTGACAATGCTATTTTCGGACAGACCGGTCCCAAAGTCGGCAGTTTCGACGGTGGTTTCGGAGCTAGCTATCTCGCCAGAGTTGTCGGCCAGAAAAAAGCCAGAGAAATTTGGTTTTTGTGTCGCCAGTACAGCGCACAGCAAGCCCTAGAAATGGGTTTAGTCAACTGCGTCGTGCCCGTCGAACAACTAGAAAGAGAAGGGATTCAGTGGGCTGCGGAAATTCTCGAAAAAAGTCCGATCGCGATTCGCTGCTTGAAATCTGCCTTTAATGCCGACTGCGACGGTCAAGCCGGTTTGCAAGAACTGGCGGGAAATGCCACTTTGCTGTACTATATGACGCAGGAAGGCGCCGAAGGCAAACAAGCCTTTTTGGAAAAACGGCAACCTGATTTTAGTCAATATCCTTGGCTGCCATAGCGGGATGGAAAAATCAGTTTTTTTATGCGCTCATATTAAAGTAGATACTGCTGATTTTTATGAGTTAGTAAAGCCAAATGCACCCGCTCGTCCAAAAGTGTGACTATTGATACCAGTTCCCAAAAAGAATGAAACTGCTTTGTCAGATCCAAACCATGATAATGATCGGTGATTTCCCCATCGAAAATCGAAAATCGAAAATGGTACGAGCAGCAGGGCAGCCGACGAACTAGACCGAAACTGCTGCTGCCGATTTTTCGGTTAACGTTGTGCCTGTAAGCTGGCAGGCATTGCGCTCGGAAAGAGTGACGGCGGCATCCTGCAGCGTCAGAGTCGATTCTTGCCACATTCCAATTTCTTCTATGTTTTCCCAAGATGACCTAAAAGGCGAAACCGCTAAAGCACAAGCTTTCCAGTGACTTTGAACCGGGCCGCCTAGTAAAGCGCAAACACCTCCGCGTCTGCCCTCAGGGGTATAGTGACGGCAGTGACCACAAGCTGAAGTTAAAGGTGAAGTTAAGGAGGTTTGCATAAAAGTTCTTAGGGAAATCATTTTCATCTCTAATTCTCCTTTGTAGAGCTAGCAGGTTTTAGAGCATTCCAACCTTTATGCTGTCTGGGTTGTAGCGATCCCCGAAGCATAATTAAATTTTATAATTTATTTATAATCTCGTTATATATAGAAACAATTAGATCGGTGCTTGCTCATTGTATAGGTAAAAACAAAGGTTAAAAGTTTATAAAGCCGTTAGGGATCAAGAAAAAGTACAAATGCCCAACGAGTATGAGAGGTTACAAACAGGCGGTAGCTTAGAATACAAAAATTCGCTGAGAGTGTCCCTAAGCAGCCTCCGGAAAATAGCAACAATTAAGTTTTCAAATGAAAATAAAAAATAGCTGCCGGCGATCGACAGCAGGCGATCGGGCCCCTGTTGCATTGACGCCAAAAGTAGCTAATCATAAAATAGGCAAGTTTTCAAGCTTCTTGTTTATCTCTACAATCAAAAGATTAAAATTAATTCAGAGGCGGTAGGAGTTTTGCTAATGAGTAAGCGTTCTTCGGTTGAATCCCCAAATAATCAATCCTCTTCAACCCCAATCAAGCCTGCTTTGCAAGCAGTCCTGGGGAGTCTAGATGTAAATCTAGAAGCAGAACTGACAACATACAGAAGGCACAGGCGGCGCGCCGAACAGTGGGTGTCGCCCTCAGTTCGTACCGGCAAGCAAACAGCCACAACCGAGCAACAGCTAGCCCAAAATTTGCCACCGGAGACTGCCGAGGGAACCCAGCAGCCACTATCGCTGCCCCTATCCCTTGCCGGCACTCAGGGCGATGCCCCCCTAGCAACTACCAAGGGCGGCACAAAATTATCTAGCAGTACCTTCGCACCCAACAAATATCTCGAATCAAGCGAAAAACTGATCGAAAGTTTGGACGAGTCAAAAGCTGAGCCTACGGTAGAACGCAGTTTAGCCGCCAGTTTGTTAACTCCCTTGGGACTGAGTTCGATGCTGCTGTTTTTGCTGTCATGCACAGCTTTGGGCTACGCAGTCATGTACCCGTCAAATCTAGTTAAGATGGCCGGCCTGAACCGTTTGCTCGATCGCAATGCACCCTCTTCAAGCGACAGTCCCGCCTCTACTGCCATCTCAGATACCAGCACCAAGGAACTGCCGAAAGCTCCCAATCTGGTATCCAAGGAATTTGTCGAGCTAGATTTGAGCACTCTCAGCAATGTCCAGCCGACAGTCAGCCCGATTGCTTCCCCGTCACCAAAAGCCTCAATCCCGCCAACTCCGCCAGCGCCTCCGGGCCCCAGCGGGGCTGTGCCAATTCCTACAGAAGACGGCAACCCGGCCAGAGGCAGGGAACAAGGACTCAACAATCTGAGTACGGCTTTGCTTCCTACTCCCAGCCCTAGCGCCGCCCAGCCAGTGCCGACACTGCCGACACTGCCTCCAACACCCTCCCCAGCCCAGCCTGCCGCCACATCCCCGGCGACAGCATCCCCGGCCGCCGCATCGCCAGCCGCCGCATCCCCGCTGGGAAGGCCTGCACGGGCCGCTGACGGTTTTTATTACGTTGTCACCGATTACACAGGCGAAAAATCGCTGCAGCAAGCCAGAACCGCAGTTCCCGATGCCTACGTGCGGAACTTCTCAAAGGGTGTCAAGATCCAAATGGGGGCTTTGAACGATCCTGCCTCAGCAGAACGTTTGGCGAAAGAACTCCAAGAAAAAGGGGTGAAGCCACAATACTATCAGCCATAAATTAGGTAAAGGGTGAAAAACTTTAACTAAATTGTTAGACAAAGCTAGACAATGAGGAATGTTTTGTCTAACACAAAATTGGTTTTGTAATTGTCAATTCCCAGTCCTAAATCTAAAATTTAATAAAATCGGGAGACTGGCAAAATGGGATTATTCGATCGCCTATGGCGAGTGATTCGAGCCAATATTAACAGTTTGGTCGGGGCTGCTGAAGACCCAGAAAAAATTCTGGAACAGGCTGTAATGGATATGCAGGAAGATTTAGTGCAGCTCAGACAAGCTGTGGCAGGAGCGATTGCAGCTCAAAAACGCACTGAACGACAGTGTTCCCAAGCTGAGTCTACAGCCGCAGAATGGCATCAGCGGGCGCAGCTAGCTTTGCAAAAAGGCGAGGAAAATTTGGCGCGGGAAGCTCTGACGCGCAAGAAATCTTATCAAGAAACGGCAACGGCGATGAAAGCCAGTCTCGCACAACAGAACGCTGTTGTGACTAAACTTAAAGAAAATATGCGGACTCTCGAAAGTAAAATTTCCGAGGCAAAATCTAAAAAAGATATGTACATTGCCCGAGCTCGATCGGCCGCATCGTCGGAAAGACTTCAAGAAATGATGGGCAATCTCAGTACCGGCAGTGCTTTGAGCGCGTTTGAACGGATGGAAGAGAAAGTCATGCAGCTAGAAGCTCGCTCCGAAGCAATCGCAGAACTCGGAACTAATGATTTAGAAAAGAAGTTTCTCTCTCTCGAAGGTGCCGACGATGTGGATACCGAGTTGGCGGCGATGAAAGCACAAATGCTTCCGGGCAACAATACACCCAAATTGCCGTCGGGCGAGCCGCCCGCATCCTGAACCCCAAGCAGCAGAACAATAAATAGTCGGGACGAGCAAAAACTTCTCAACAGCCTAGCTAGAGATGGCTCGAAGCCTGTTGGGGAATTCCCGGATCGACGTTAAACTCAATAGATAGGTGCATGAATAAGCTTGCCTGCATCGCATTACTCGATCGCTTTAAACTGGATTTATCTGTCTGCAAAAATTGCCAAAAACTAAATCGCACTAAAAATCTGACAAGAGTGAATTTCACAACTGCGGGCTAGGGCTATCAAGCCTGCTTTCCGCCTACTTCGTACACCTCACCCAGGAAAAATAGCATTATGGGATTATTTGACCGCATTAGCCGAGTCGTCAAAGCCAATCTTAACGATCTGGTCAATAAAGCTGAAGACCCGGAAAAGATTTTAGAACAGTCCGTTACGGATATGCAGGAAGACTTGGTGCAGTTGCGTCAGGCCGTTGCCAGCGCGATCGCCACTCAAAAGCGCACCCAGACTCAGTACAATCAAGCTGAATCTCAATCTAACCAGTGGCAGCAGCGCGCTCAGCTAGCCCTGCAAAAAGGAGACGAGACTTTGGCCCGGGAAGCGCTAGTTCGCAAAAAGTCTCACGCTGAAACGGCGGCTACGCTGAAAGCCAGTCTGGATCAGCAATCGGCTCAGGTGGAAAGTCTCAAGCGCAACTTGATCGGTTTGGAGAGCAAAATTTCTGAAGCTAAGACTAAGAAGGATATGCTCAAAGCGAGGATATCGGCTGCTAAAGCTCAGGAACAGCTCAACAATACCATTGGCACCTTGAATACAGGCAGTTCAATGGCGGCTTTCGATCGCATGGAAGAAAAAGTTTTGCAGATTGAAGCTCGCGCGGGGGCTTCGGCAGAATTGGCAGCCGGCAGCAGCAATTTAGAGGAACAGTTCCGCTTGCTCGAAAGCGGTGGTGATGTTGACGACGAGTTGGCTCAGATGAAAGCTCAACTGACCGGGGGTTCTGTGTCTCAAGGTCAATTGCCGGCTGCGGGTAAAACGGCAGCAGCTAGTAGCTCGGAGTCGAGCCCGGTGATTGACGCTGAGTTGGAAGAATTGCGATCGCAGCTCAATAAAATGTAGTAATCTCTATCAAAATTTACCTATTTCTCAGATCGCAGGTTTGATAGAATGCTCCGCCGACCTACAGGGCTAGCTTGGGAGGTCGGAGTTTTTTTGGTAATTTTTGAGTACACAAAACAGAAGTGCTGTCAACTATCTTTATATTGACTTAAGAAATTAACTCTTTAAAAAGTGATAAAGTAATTTTATTTCTTGCAAGAAGTCTAGCTTGGGAGGTAAGAGTTTTTGAGCAATTTGTCATTACACAAAACAAGAGTCCTGTCAACTATCTTTATATTGATTTAAGAAATTAACTCTTTAAAAAGTGATAAAGTAATTTTATTCCTTGCAATTGCGTCGGTCGCGCCCGATCGTAAGTGTAAATAACTATCAAATATTGCTAACCTGTCATGCCCGTGCAATTTTCTAGAGGCTTTTGTAAAATCAAGTTTTTCAAGGCATTAGCACTTGGTTTTTCAATTGCAGCTATTTGTCCCGCACTGCTATCAGCTCTAAGTGTTAACGAGTCGATGGTTGCTACCGACTCAGGGGTGCAAGCGCCCATTTTACAGGATAATTTACTGTCTCAATTAAAACTAAATCAAGAAACAGCAGACGATCGCGATCGGCTTCGTGATTTATACTCGGGTTCAGAATTAGATAGAGGCAGTAAAGAGCAAGAAAATAGCATCCCGGAGTTTGATCGATCGACCCAAAGTGAGCCTGCAGAAACTCTCCCTCAATTGCCGAACCGAGGAGAAAATAGACACGAATTTCCGATTCCTAACCCGCGGCTGCCAAATCCGGCTCCTCTCCCATAACCCGCAACACCAAAGCCCTTGCCTTCAGGCGAACCGCTTTTGCCACCTGCTGTTCCCCCACTGGCACAGCCTGCAGAATTGCTAAGATTCCGGGTACGATAAAAGTCGATCGATGGGAAGTAGTTGGCAGTTGATTTACCGCGAGCCGATAGTGCAAAATCCCAGAAAAGAAATCGCGATCAATATTGGTACCTGCAGTCGAGAAAGCGATACATCTTTGCTGCGAAAGGATTTTCCACTGTCGCCGGAAGCAGATAATCCGGATAGAAATCCGGTTGCGGTGCTGAGGCTGTTTCAGGATTTTACTCAAAGGGGAGAGATGTCTTGGCGAGGCGATCGCAGTTCACTCTGGGAATGGCAGCATTGGGCGCTAAGGTGAGCAGCAGCAGCTCAGACAGTCAATTTTTGACTTGGCAGCGGTCAATTGCAGTACGTGCGGTGGTTGGCTCGTGAGACGCTGCTGGGGGCGGTGATGTGAAATTGGCTGAGGCAGAGCTTTTGGCGATCGAACCATTCGGTATAGGAGGCTCAGACACATTGCCGGGCTACCGTCAGGATGCAATGCTTGCCGATAATAGCGGGATTTTCTATTCAGGCGAGTTGCGGTATCCGATGCAAGCGCACCGACGACAAACAAGGAGTTTTGCAGGTGACGCCGTTTGTGGATTTTGGCAATGTTTGGAACCCCAGGGAAAGCGCGGTTTTGGAAACTAATAGTTTGCTGTCAGCGGGATTGCACCTGCGCTGGCTGTACAGCCAAAGGTGGAATGCTCAGCTTGGGCTGGGGAATTCCTTTGATTGGTATTAAGTCGAGCAATACGAGTTTACAAGAGCGCGGGCTGTATTTTTTTGTAGAATTCAAACCTTTTGAGGAAAGCAGTCGTTTTGTCCTTGGCGGAACTGAGCAATTTCGCTATATAGTAATAATTATCATTTGGCACTCATCGTTAGGTGCCAAAAGTGTATTTTACTGATAATTTTTCAATAAAACTATGTCTAGGGTACGGTTGCTGCTTTTAAGTTCTTTTGCTGCAGGTTTTGGGCTTTGCTCCATCATTCTGGCTATGTTTACGATGACTTCCCGGCTGTCGTTTACCTCTTTTTTTACCTTTGTTTTAACTTTGGTTTTTTTTGGAATTAATCTGCTTTTTGCTTTGCATTATTATACATCACTTACTAAGCAATTGAGTGTTAAAAATAAAAGGAAAGCGAGAATTTAGCTGTTGTGAAGCAGAAGCAGAAAAAGGCATGGATAGTTCTTTATGAAATTTGAAGGGAATTCAGGAAAACGCCTCCGGGTTAGGAAAACTATCTAGCTGTAAGCCATAATTATTTAAAGTCTAATTATTTAGGAGGTCTGCCTGGAAACAAGACTAAAATAGTATTAATTTGCTAAGAAGCCGATCGCACTAAAATGACTGTACAGTCGCACCCCCGCGCCACAGATTCCGGAATGTTCCCGTGAATCACCTGCTTCAGCAGCCCTTCACGGCTAGCTCCCAGGACGATCGCATCGCACTGATCGTTCTGAGCCAAATCAATTAAAGCATCCGAAACCGATTTAGCGCAAACCGAAGTCGCTATTATCGAACAGCTAACCCTGCGCTTGATAAACTCCGCTGCTTGCTTTAATTCCCCCCTATCTGGTTCTGCAACAGAAGGCTGGTGAACCTGACACAATTTAATCTCCGGTACAGCACTTGCAGCCACCAAAGCAGGTAGCAGCCTCAAAGCTGCAGCTTGCTTGTAACCGCCCCGAATAGGAACCAACCAGCGGTGCAAACCCATCAGGGTGTGCAGTCCCAATTCTGGCCCTGGAATGTCTGAATTCGGCGGGGAAAGTTCAGTCTCTGGAGTCGCTGATGAATCTGAGGATATCGCAAATTTGGGATGATCTGCGCCGTCAACTCTTTCGGGATTTAAGTCGCATTCTATAGACGCATATTTCCCCCCGTTAAGAGCGGTGGCAAACTCATTTTTCTTGCGGTTTGCTAATATTTTTTCGCTCCATTTAACCAAAATAACCTCGCAGCCGGCTTGCCTAATTACGGTATCGACCACATCACCAAAAATGCGTCCAGTGGTGGATGTTTCGCCTTGCCATCCCATCAAAATTAAATCGATATGTCGCTCCTTAATTGTCTCTAAAATCGCGTGAGGTACGTCATGAGCTACCCGTATTTGGGTGTGTACAGGCAAGTTCCAATTGCGAATAATTCGTTCGGCTTGTTGCAGCAGGCGGCGGCTTTTTGTTGTCCGCACTGTGGTTTCTGAGGGGGAACTGTTGCGCGGTACTAAGATGATTTGCAGGCATTCTAATTCATAATTACGATCGCGCGCGATCGCGGCCGCCAGCCGCAGCAAAGCGGGTGCTGTTTGGGGGTTGGAAAGCGGCACTAATAAGCGGCCGTTTCCGACTTGCGGAGCTCTGGTTTGATAGACAACATAGGAAGGTTCTGGATGCGGGCCCCGGGTTGTTTCTCCGCTGAGGCGATCGGATTCAACTCGGATAATGTCGCTGCGGGTAATAATTCCCACCAAACGCCGACCTTCTACGACTGGTAAGCGGCTGATATTGTAGTTGTTAAGCCTGTACAATACCTCGCTTAAAGTATCGCTTGCTTTGACGGCGATCGGCTGTACAGTCATAAATTCTTTGAGCAGCGAGTTGCCGGACAAATTGCGCTCGCGGGCATTTGCCAAATCGGTTTGACTGACAATTCCGACTAATTTGCCATCTTCAACGACTGGAAATCCTCGGTGGTGCGATCGCGAAAATGCCTGGATCACTTCATCGAAAGTCAGCAAACTCGAAAGAGTTTCAACTCGGCGCTGCATCACGTCATCTGCGTACAAGTCGCTCAAAGTATTGCTTGCAGCTTTTGCCTTTGTCAGTTGAATGCCGTTAAACTCCAAAAGGTGAGTGTACAGCGAGCCACTGTCTACCTTTTCTGCGACTAAATAAGCAACTACAGAACAGATCATCAAAGGCAGCACTAATTTGAAATCCGCCGTAATTTCAAACACAATTACTACCGCAGTAATCGGTGCTCTAGTAACCGCGCAAAAAAATGCTCCCATTCCCGCCAAAGCGTAAGTTACCGGCAAACCTACGCCCAGGGAATCTGCCTGCACAATGCCCACCATGTGACCTAGTGCAGAACCCATAACTAGGGAAGGGGAGAACAATCCTCCCGGAGCTCCTGAAGCGGCGGAAATAATTGTCAGGAAAAAGTGAGCTATAAAAGCAATTAAACTCGTTATTCCGCTTGCTTCCCCGGTCAGCAGAAACTCTCGCAAACCCGTATTGTTGCGGAAAGTTTCTGGGAGGAGAGCTATTACTGAACCGCAGATGATACCAGCTAGAGCCACTCGCGCGGGCAAAGCTAATTTGAGCGATCGCCTGTTAAACTGCAAGCTAGCAATAATTCCTTTGCTGAAGCAAGCTCCCAGCAATCCCGCTAAAACTCCTAATAGTATGTAGAACGGAATTTCCTGAGCTTCAAAACTGCTGGGGTACTCGCGAAGGTTCAAATTTAAACTATCGCCGCCCAAAAGCTGCGAGACAACTGCACCGATAAATGAAGCGATAATTGCAGTCCCTAAAGTCAATCCCGAAACGTCATACAATAGTTCTTCAACTACAAACAAAACTCCTGCAATCGGAGCGTTGAAACCCGCAGCCAATCCCGCAGCAGCACCGCAAGCAATCAATTGTCGGCGGTAGTCTGGAGAAGTAGGCATCAAGTGACCTATCCAGCCGGCCAAAGAGGCTCCTATTTGCACAGTCGGGCCTTGCCTTCCTAAAGTTAAACCGGAACCAACTGCTAAAATAGTGGTCAGAAGTTTGGCGATAGCTACTCGCAAATCTAAGGCAAGATTGACGCCGCCCAGAGCAGCTTTGACGTGAGGAATACCGCTGCCTGCAGTTTCGGGAGCAAAACGCTCTACCAAGAAACCTGTCAGCAACCCGCCAAATAAACCGACAGCCGGAAGCAAGATCCAAGCTGGAATTAATGTCGAGGTAGCAACTCGCCAACTGCCGAGCCATCCTACTCCTGATTTGAGCAAAACCCCAGCCAGCCCTGAAATTAAACCGATCAGACAAGCTTCAAAAATAGCGAGGCGTTTCGGTCGTAAAAACAGTTGAGACTCGATGACCCTAGAAGGTTCCCTAAGTTGTTTAGGGATAGTAATGTACGGCATAAATAGCGTAGATGGCCTGATAATTGTCTGCTCGATAGCACTTTAGCGAAAAATCGTTCGACTTAGCAAAATATAACTAATTTTTAACCGGAGGTGTACCAAAATTAACGCAGATTAATTTTACTAATCTGCGTTACTCTGCGGTTATTTACCCTATCATTTCCACCAATGTTTTTAAATCGGGCACTTCCAAGTCTGGCTGGCCGCTGGCCGGCAGTGTCGCCCCAAATCCTGCTTTGTCGTGTCTGCGATTTACCCAAACTGTTGAGATTCCCATGGATGCGGCTGGTACAATGTCATGATAGATGCTCTGAGCAACGTGCAGGAGTTTGTCAGTAGAAATTCCCATTGTTTCTAGGGCTATCTCAAAGTTGCGAGTTGACGGTTTGTACGATCGCACTTGTTCCGCAGTAATCAACCAGTCGAATTCAACTTTTAAGTGTTTGACTGTACCACCAAACAAGTCATCATCTATATTGGAAATTACTGCCAGTTTGTATTTCTGCTTTAGTGCTTCCAACGCTGCAACGGTATCCAGAAATGGTTGCCAATTTTTGACGGAATCAACCAAACAGTTTATTTCTGTTTGTGTCGCTGCAAAATCCAATTTTTTACACAAAACTTTAACTATTTCTGGCAAAATCTCCCGATATTTTATATAAAGATGATTCTTACTTTCTAATTCTGACTCGACCGCAGCAAAAAGCTCTAAAATGCCGTCATCGCTGAAATCAATTTCCCGATTTGACAGCAATTGTTTCAATGCGGGCAATATCCCTCTTTCCCAATCTATCAGAGTACCGTAGCAGTCAAAACTCACCACTTGAAATTGATTGAATTCCAGCATACTTCGCTCCTAGTTTAGGGTTGATATTCAGCAAAAATTTCAATTTTTCCCACAATATTTTGATTAAATTCAGCCAATTCTTCTGCGGGAATCCAATATTCTTGGTGGCTAGAACTGCCCACAGTTTGTACGGGATATTTTTCCAAGAATTCTGCCGCCACTCGAAAGCAGGTAACATAGCCGAAATATCCCGAAGCTGCATCTTTTGTATTCCAATCTCGCGCGACTTGTATGGCATAGACTTTTTGAAGCACGGGATAAAAAGTAGGTTGGAAAGATAAGCGCGGGGGAAATTCCATAAAATCGCTTTCTTTAATCAGTTCCATTTCTTTTTTTCCGACTGCTCGGAACAGCGTTACTGTTTCTTGCTCTGATATATTGATATTTTTAAACCAAGCCTTCCAACCGCTCCAATTATGAACTATTTTAGCCAATTCAGCGTAACCGGCGGCGCGGGGATGGGAGCCATCGTTTTCGGTAAGTTCTTTTTGCCAGATTTCTGATTTTTGCAGTGGCGTGCAAACATCTAAATAAGGCACTTCTAATTCGCTGCAAACTTGGGAAAACTGTTCGGATAAGTTGGCAATCCGGCTTGTGCGATCGGCATCGATAACTGGCGGTGGCCCTACCATTAATACTGGAAATATATTTTGGGCTGACGTGAGAATAGAGCGGGCATTTTCAATTGATTTCTCAACTTCTATGCGAATTTTTTCGTTTTCTAAGTGAGTGTCATTGACGCCAAAGGAAAATACGATTCGACCGTCGCTGTAGTGAGGTAAGCGGCAAGAAACTTCGCTAAACCAACGAGTTTCTATATCGGCACTGGTTTCTCCCCTTATTCCTAAATTGTAGTAGGTAATATCGTGTCCTTGTCCGCAAGCGGCAGCGCAAATCCGTCCTGTCCAACCGAGACATTTTGGATCGCCAGTACCGTTTACAAAAGAATCGCCGATAAAACAAATACGCATATTATGTGTGGGAATTGGGAATTGGTGACTGTTGACTGTTAACTGATGATTGATGACTACTAACAACTAACAACTGCCAACGGCTTTTAATTCTTGCCGATGACGGACAATCCCTCTACAATTAGAGATGGTGTGTGGCAAGAACCGTTCCACTCGGAGTCTCCTCCCAATTCTACTAATTGTTTGAGGACGCTGTAAACGTTTCCGGCTACCATTGTGTCTTTGATTCTGCCGACTATTTGACCTTTTTTGACTCGGTAGCCGAGATCGACGTTAATTGAAAAATCGCCGGAAATTCCGGCACTCCCACCAAGCATTTGATCGACTACAATTCCGTCGTCTAATTGAGCGATTAAATCGAGTAGCGACAGCGAACCTGGTTTAATCAAAACATTGAACAAACTCGGCGTCGGATAGCTGCCTAAACCCGGGCGAAATCCGTTGCCGGTGGTGCCGCTACCCAAGGCTCGACCGGTGGTGCGATCGGTATAAAATAGCTGCAACACTCCGCTGTTGATAAACACGATCGCCCGAGTGGGAGTACCTTCGTCGTCAAAAGGACAGCTATAGGGCCCGATATCCGGCTGCTGCGAGAGGGTGACAAGCGGCGATGTCACTTGTTGGCCTAATCGATCGTTCCAAGGCGAAGCGCCTTCGAGTACCTGTTTGCCGTTCAACGCGGCACACACAGTCCCCCACAGTAAATCGGCTGCTTTGGCTGTAAATAGCACCGGCACGCGGCCCGTGGGGGGTGCTACATTGTCTTTCGCCCATTCCAAACGTTGCAAAACCCGCTTGGCGCTGGTGTTTAAGTCGAGAGTACCGCGTTCGGTTTCGCCTTCCCAAATGTTGAGGAAATCTTCGCCCCGCACTAATTCTGCTGATAAGTAACCGCTGAGGGTAGTGTCGGTGTGACTCGAATCTAAACCTTTGGTGTTCACCAAGCGGGTACTCTCGATTTCGCAGTCGAGTTCGGCGGTGCAGAGGCTTTCTGGATAGGCTTCGCGGACGATCGCGATCGCCTCTTTGCCCCAGTTTACTAGCTGTTCGGCCGACACTGACACTCCGAGATCGGGATAAACAACTTTCTCACCGGTGCCGAGTTCGATGGTTTCCGGTTCGTTAAGTTGCGAAAGCGCGATCGCCCTGTCCACCAAAATTTGTAGTTCCACAGGCCCGTAGGCCACCGCCAAACCGGGCCGCCCATCCCGCCACAGCCGCAGTGCAATGCCTTCTGCTTGGGCGGTTTCTAGCTGTTTGAGGCGGTTTGCTTCAAAAAAGACCGGCCGTGAGAGCGATTGCGATTCCAATACCTCAGCAGCTTCTGCACCTGCTTTGGTGGCTAGTTCTAACAGTTGTTCTGCTGATTGGTGATTGGTCATTGTTCTGGGTGGTTGGTAATGGGCGATTCGATTTTCGATTTTCGATTTTCGATTAAAGAATTGGCAATAACTTACTGGATATGGATTGGGTGCACGGGTCTACATTTAGATTCTTTGGGGAAACTGCTGGAATGGGCGATAAAAAGATTGTACGCATTTGTGATTGTTTCCATCTTGCCAATCGCGCCAGTCGATTTTAGCTTTTAGATTTTAGGTTTTAGATTTACTCCACAGATGAATCTGGGAACTTGAACTAGAATCTAAAATTTTGATCTCTCCACGACAGGAGTACGTGGCACGGTATCCGTTTTTGGCTGTGGTCAGAAACCGGCTTTCTTGCTGCATTTCAGCTCTGAAAGCCGAGATTTTTCCTAAAAAAACCCGGTTACTTAAATTTGATTGAGAATGCTGCCACATATCAGTTATTGCCAAGCGAACGACTAAATAGTTAGTTCGTGCAACAGCCAAAATCCTGCAAAAGATTCCGATTCGGGATTTGACTGAATTGCTAAGAAATGTACTTTTTTTGCTTGCTTTTTAGCGGCTTCAAATCCTTTCGCTTCTCTCTCAGTTGCTGCGTCTCTGAGATTAGCTAAAATCCAGCGATCGTTAGCTCCCGTATCTAATACCAGCCTAGCAGGTGGGCCGCTCTCAAATTTCAGAAAAGCCAACTCCAACCCCGACATCCAACCTGCCAAAGCCGTTGCTCTCGACGAGTAGATAATTAGTCCCGGAATTTGCGTTTCTGGGGCGAGGCGTGTCATCGGCAGGCCGAAAGCTTCGCCAAATCCGATATCCCACTCGGACATTTCGTCAAAAGCTGCGATCGGCAAACTCACAAACGCCCATTTTTCGCCGATTAAAGCATCCGGCAGGGCAACTGGCGTTTCGGGTATAAATTGAACACTTGGGTTCACAACCGGTTGATAGCCCGGTTCGGCGGGATAAACGTTTTGCATCCGTTCTTCCAGCCACAGGCTGAGGGCGAGGGTGCGGCGGCTGCAGGCGGCGGGGATGTCCAAGTCATCGCAGGCTTTGGTAATCATGTTCGCCATTTGGCGGCGGAAAAAGCGGATTTTTTCGGGTCGTTTCGGTGCTGCGGCGATCGCCTCTTTAATTGCACCCGCCAGCCACAGGGAATTCACGGTAGAACTGGAGCAGAATTGCGAGTAGCGAAACAGAGATTCGGCCTTGTCGCCTACATTCAGCGGGCTTTCGCAGATCAACACTTCCCATTTTTTTTTCTCTCGCTCGTCTATGATTGGACGGCTGTAAAAGTCGAGTTCCCAAATAGTAGCCATGCCGCGCTGTTAAAAATTAATCCTTTCTCATGTTACCGGACAGCGGACAAGTTTCTGATTCTGACAATTTAAGATTGATTTTCAATCGCGGGCGATCGCGCTTTCCCAAAGATTGCCACTTTCCCTTGCAGCTTCCCGTGTAATTTTTGGCAGCAGTGCACAACCGGAAGCATTACCAACTGCTCGGAGAACTGTCGCGGAGCAATCTCAACACCCGATCGTTTGTTAAACTTGTGCAAGCCAGGGAAAACAAACAGTATAGCTTGATCCCATGAGACAAATCATTCTCGAAAAGATTGTTTCTACCTTACAACCTTTAGATTTTGTTCTCGCTTTGTGGCAAGGAGGTTCAGCAGCCCACGGATACACAGACAAGTGGTCAGACCTCGATATTGCCGTTGTGGTTGAAGATAACTGCGTGGAAGAAACATTTGATATTGTTGAAAAAACCCTCGCAGAAATTGGCGAAATAGAACTCAAATATCGAGTTCCCGAACCCGCTTGGCACGGTCAATCGCAGTGCTTCTGGCGGATCAAAGAAACCCCGCCATTTTTGCTAATTGATTTTGCCGTTTTCCGGCGCACCAGCCGCAACGATTTTTTGGAAATAGAGAGACACGGACAAGTCGCGATCGCCTTTGACAAAACTAATTTAATTGTACCGCCACCTTTGGATAAAAACCAGCATTTATCCCAAATGCAAACCCGATTCAACGAAATTAAAATCCTATTTGATTTGCTGCAACCTCTAGTAAAAAAAGAGATTTATCGCCAACATTTAGTAGATGCGATCGGCAACTATCACAATTGGACGCTTCTACCCTTAGTCGAACTACTGGGCATGATTTACCGTCCCCACAGATACGACTTTGGACTAAAATATTTCAGCCGAGATTTTCCGCCCGAAATAGTCGATCGCGTCGCACCACTTTTCTGCGTTGCCAATCTTGAAGATTTGGCAGCAAAACAGCAAATAGCTGAGGTTTTTTTTGCAGAAAGTTTACCGCTTGCAGAAGCTAATTTTTACTTGGATAACACCCCAACACTACCGCCATAGGCTCAAAGTTTCGTACCGAAAGCGATTAATATAGTAGCATCAACCTTAAAGAGTAACATCCCGTGACAAAACTCAGCGTCAACATCAACAGAATCGCCCTCCTCAGAAACTCTCGAAATATCGGCATCCCCAGCGTTACCGAAGCCGCAAAAACAGTAATTGCTGCCGGAGCTCACGGCGTTACCGTCCATCCCCGCCCCGACGAAAGGCACATCAAAGCTGCCGATGTTTACGAATTAGCTAAAATGCTAACCGTTGAGTTTAACATCGAAGGAAATCCGTTTCAGCCGCCATTTATGGATATAGTTTGCGACGTAAAACCGGCTCAGTGTACCTTAGTCCCGGACGCTCCCGACGTGCTAACATCGGATAGCGGTTGGAATATTCCCGAAAATCGCGATCGCCTCTTACCAATCATTGAAAAATTAAAATACAATGGCATCAGAGTCAGCTTATTTATGGACGCAGATGCTGCTCTCATGCCGCTAGCAAAAGAAGTTGGAGCCGATAGAGTAGAATTGTACACGGAACCCTACGCGAGTGCTTTTCGCGAAGGTAGAGTAGAGCTTGTTTTTCAACAATATGTTTTAGCCGCTCAAGCCGCCCAAGCAGCAGGTTTGGGAGTGAATGCCGGACATGATTTAAATTTGCAAAACTTAGCTAAATTTTGCTCTATTCCTGATATACTAGAAGTATCAATTGGTCATGCTTTAATTGCGGAAGCCCTAGAAATGGGTTTGTTCAACACAGTACAAGCTTACCTAAAAATCCTGGCAGGTTCGTAAGATGAATTAACATCAGGTGGGAGGGCGGATTTTGGAGTTATTAACTCGTTTTGATCGGAAAAAATAACTAAATCCGCCCTCCAAATAAACAGGTTCAAAACTTACGGAAAAAAGAGTTTAACACGCTACAAATATGGTAAGGTGGGGTTTGCAGCGCCCTAGATAATTAGGCGATCGTTAAAAACAAAGTAAAACTAGGGGCTGTCACCCCGTGGGGGTGCTACCGGCTTTCTAGTAGCAAGGCAGAGCCTGAACCCCAGACACCGCGTTTTTTAGGTATGGGCATTTCTTTAGCAAGAAGATCCTCGGAAAAAGCTTTAATTTTCCTAGACCAAATTACTAATATTCTTTGATGATATTATGCGTAAGGAGGATCATTAAAATGTCCCGACAAACTAAGGCTACTACTTAGCTCTCGCACTGCCAATTTGCTACCCGCAGCTTTTGTGCAAGTACGGGATATTTACGTGTATCCTATATGCTCCTGTAGCCTCTGTGCGATCGCCCGATTTAATCCGGTGAAAACAGGCAAACACAAGTAACCATATACAATTCCTTACCCCCCTCGGAAGTGCGACATGAAAAAACTAATTTTACTGACTGGAATGCTACTCATGATGACGGCAAAATCAGTATTTGCCAGCCCAGTAGCCCCCAAAATTGCGCCGAGCGAGCTGATGGCTGCCTCGGAAATTACAGAAACCCTTAACAAACCTGTTACCTCTGAATCAGTTCCCAACCTCGAACCGATCGAGCGAATGTCAACCTCGGAAATCCGAGAAACCATCAACCAACCCACCACCTATATTTTTGAAGGCATCAAAGGGCGAGAACTCACTCTCTCCCTGTGGGCGGGACAACTGACAGCCGAACTGTACAGTCCCAATGGTGAAAATATGGGGGTTATTGAAAAATCAGACAATCAGTGGGTTGGCCAGTTGCCAGAGTCAGGCATCTACCGCGTGCGAGTTACCCCGAAAGGTGAAACCACCAGCTTTGTACTCGGACGCGATTTTAACGCTAAGTGGACTTATAGGCCCGATCGCGCAATTCCCATAGCCTTCAGGCAAAAACAAGCCACAGTCAAACTCAAAATGTCCGGCTACCAAATCCAGCCCATCACGGTTCAAGGCAAACAGGGACAAACAATCAGGGTGACAGCTAGCAACAAAAATCTAGATCTGGCGATCGAATCTCCGTCGGGACAACTCCTGGATCAAGGTGAAGGTCAAACTTTTGCTCAACTTCCCGAGTCCGGCATCTACCGGGTAATCGTAGTTGCCAAGAGGCCAGTCAAGCCCTCGATCCGAGTTTCTGTGCAATAGCAAAGATTGCAGAAATACTCTTGAGGGCGATCGAATTTGCGCCACAAAAAAAATAGCTCGCCCCATTGGCGAGCTATTTTTTTTGTAAAATCAACCTTGGATTAGCGCTTCAAAACGTTCTTGTTTCCAAATGCAGCTTAAATCCGAGTCAGCTAAAGCTAGCTCTCGGTATAAATTAGGGATCAACTCAACAGCCCGCTGCAAATTGTCAAGGGCCAAATCAGCAAATCCCAGTAGCGCATAACAGCAAGCTTTATTGTAAAAAGCGTTAGCAAAATCAGGATTTATTTCTAAGACTGTTTCGTAGCAAGCAATCGCCTCAGAGTAGCAGCCTTTTCGCGCCAATTCCACACCCCGGTTGTACCAAATTAAATAATCTTCAAAGGGACGCTCAGAGGTGGGAGTGAACTTGGCATTTCTCTGATTTAAACCTACTAATTTCTCTAAAGCAACTCTCCGTTCGCCCACAGCTTCGGCTCTGCCCGGTTGTAGAGCGATCGATCGGCTAAAACTAGCCACTGCTTGTTTGTAAAGTCCCATTGAGTGGGCAGCTATACCGCGATTGTACCAAGCCTTTGCGTCGTCTGGGTTAAACTCGATCGCCCGGTCAAAACTGTTGAGCGCCTGATAGTAAAGCTTGAGTTCCAACAAGGCATTACCTCGGTTGTACCACGCCCAAGCAGCCTCCGGGTATAAATTTAAAGAGCGATCGAAACTCAGAACCGCCTTCTCGTAAAGCCCCATATCGATCAGTGTCAGTCCCCGGTTGTGCCAAATACTCGCCGCACACGGACTGAACTCCAGAGCCCGATCAAAACTGTTGAGAGCCTCCAACCAGCGGCCCAACTTTCCTAAAGCAATAGCCCGGTTGTGCCAGCCAAAGCTCGCATTCGGCTCCACCGCCAAGGCCTCATCAAAACTCTTCAGCGCCTCTAAGTGCCGTTCTAATTTCCCTAGAGCCATACCTCGGCCGAACCAAGCCTTATAATGATCTGATTGCAACTTCAAAGCTCTGTTAAAGTTTGCCAGAGCACCATGATCATCGTTAGCTTCGAGGTGGCGCGAACCCAGATGGTAATACCAAGCCGCTTCCAAGTTTTGAATTAAGTTCATAATATTTTGTATCTATCTTAGGGATGATTCTACATGAAACCATACCTGGAGTAAAACTGTAATTCCACTAAAAATCTGAAACATTTGATACATAGCGATTACCCGTACACAGGACCAGTAACAACCTCAACAATTTGCTGTCGAAACTAACTATTTTCCTCTAGTAAAAAGCTCTTTTAGCTAACCGCACTCATCGCTTATTGAAGCTGCTGCGAATCTCACATCAGCCTGAATCACGCCACTATTACCGCATCCCAAATTAGGTTTGCAGTCACACAAAGAGTGCTAGAGCGCCCAAAGTCCAACTGCAAATCTCATACTGCTAATAGATCCAACTTCTGCTTGCCCAATTCAAGCAACCACAACCGCTGTTTTAGCATTCTCACCCAACATCAACTGGCCTGTCCCATCAATACTAAAATCTTTTCCCAGCACAAAACCCTTGCCCATCAACCGCTGGCAGACAACCAGCGCAGTAATCCGGCGAATTTCTTCCATCACGTCTGCAGGAATCAAATAACTCAAACTCCAGATCACGGACTCGCAGTCAGACCAAATCAAACGCTCCATACTGACAATCATCAAAGCAGCTAAACTGTCAACAGACAGCCGCCCTCTGAGATCCGCAATCAAATCTTTACCAATTAAACTATTGCGACTCATCATCGCTATAGCCATTTTCCCAATTTCTTTTTCGAGTTCTAAATGATTCATGCTTGGCACTGGCTTTTATATTTTTAAAGCACTACTAAGAGTAAAAACAGTAGACGCTACCAGGCTCTGCCATAGCATAGCTGGCGCAGGCTCTACCGCAACTCTTTTTAACAAAGTATACCTAAAGAAAGAGAAAAAATGTATCTAAAGGCAGATACAAAATTATTATTTTTTTGATATTAATTGGTAAACCAATTCCTACCAGAGTTAATACCTGCACATCGAGTATTTGTACTCAGTCGGGGCCGGAGTAAAGTCAATCCATTGGAGACTTGGAGAAAGCGACCTCACGGATGAATTCAGAGGGGTTGTACCCGGGCTGCTTTCGGTCGAAGATTGGTAAATTCCCTACATAATAAGGAAGTAGTTACTTCGGAGAAAAAACAGCAATGGCTGCAAACCAGGCAGACATCGATATTGCCCCCTTGATCGACTACGGCCTGATCGACCCCACCGCTACGCCAGAGCAAGTAGAATACTGTTGCCAACAAGCAGAGAGATTTGGGTTTGTCACAGTTTGCGTGTATCCCGCCTACGTCAGACAAGCAGTTGAGCTGCTGCACGGCAAACGTCCCAAAGTCTGTACAGTTATAGGTTTTCCCACCGGTGCTTCGACTTCAACGGTGAAAATTTACGAAGCTCTAGAAGCTGCAGATAATGGAGCAGTAGAGTTAGATGTCTCTGTTAACTTAGGATTGTTGAAAGCTGGAAGAATCGACGAATTCCACCGGGAATTAGCCCAAATTTGCGAAGAAACTAATCTCACCATCAAAGCAATTATCGAAAGTTCGCTCCTTTCCGATCCTGAAAAACAATTAGCGGCTGAGATTTGTATGGAAGCTGGTGTAGCTTACATCAAAACCAACACAGGCTTTTTTGGCCCGGCAAAAGTTGACGATGTGCGACTGCTAAAGGAAGTTACGAAGGGACGGATTGGGATTAAAGCGGCCGGCGGAATTCGTACTCATGAACAAGCTCTAGATTTGGTAGTAGCTGGGGCAACTCGTTTGGGGACTTCTCGCGGCCCCGAATTACTCCGCCAGCGCGATAATTTAGATAAAAGTCATTAGTCATTAGTTATTAGTTATTAGCAAGGCCTAATTGGTCATGGCTAATGGGGAATTAACTGGTTCCAAGGCTCTGCCTGGGAATCCATATTTAGAGGCTCTGCCTCGGCTGGGATTAGGAGGCAGAGCCTCCGGATCTGCGTTACCAGGCAGAGCCTTGGAACCAGTATCTAATAAAAGTTCTGCGTCGCGGACTGTTTTTGCTACTTTCCTGGTAAATCTAAAATCTAAAATCTAAAATCTAAAATCGAGTGACTCGAACTTACAAAGCAACTGGAATCAATCTCAAGAGTGCGCCCATCGGCGAATCCGATCGAGTGCTGACAATTTTGACGCGGGAATTCGGCTTAATTCGAGCCGTAGCACCGGGTGTTCGCAAACAACGATCGACCATCGGCGGTAGAAGCGAGTTATTTGTCGTTAACGAATTGCTAATTGCCAAAGGCCGATCGCTCGACAAAATTACCCAAGCCGACACGGTACAATCCCATCCGGGTTTGAGCCGCAACCTCGGAAAACTCTCCGCCGCGCAATATCTGGCCGAATTGGCGATCGCCAGCGCCCTTTCCGATGAGCCCCAAGAAGAACTCTTTTGGTTGCTGGGCGAACACTTGAGCCGTTTGGAGCGTTTGTCCGATCGCACAGAAATTGAATCCGCCGCCGTGCTTGTCGCCCACCTCAGCCACGGCATTTTTCACCTGCTAGCCTTAGCTGGCCTCGCACCCCAAGTCCAAGTTTGCTGCGCCACCAGACAGCCGCTCATCCCAAATTTCACCGATCCGAACTGGCAAACCGGGTTTAGTATACCCTCTGGGGGAACCTTCAGCTTGCCCGAGCTAGCTAACCTAGAGGCAGAACTCTCTTCAGAAATCGGTAGCTTGTACAAATCCGCCTCCCGTTCCCGGCAAACGAATAGCAGCAAGCACTTGACAAATTTTGAGATAAATGCTAAGGAATTAGCAGCGCTGCAACAGTTGGCTAGTCCAGAACTAGGAGAGGGAATTGCCGATCGAACAACTTGGGTATCAGTAGAAAATATTTTGCGGCAATATGCCCAGTATCATTTAGGTTGCACGATTCGCTCGGGAAGCTCGATCGACACCTACCTAGAGAGTTTTGAGTTTTAAATTTTGAGTGTTGGCTTAAATAGGTGAACGGGCGATCGTACATCGCACCCCCAACCTGCCGGATACCCGAACCAGCCGGCCATTTCAGGTAAATTCTCAAGGTTGTTGCGACATCAGATAATAGATAGAGATAAAGTTACGAGATTATTAATAAACTTAGGGGTTAACACCTCAATTTCAAATTCCCATCCCCCCAACCTCCACCATCCCAGGCCATCCACCCCAAATCCTATGATGCGACTGTCCGATTCTGATTTGAGAATATCTGTGTTAGCTGTGACCCACCACAAGATGGAAGAACGAGAAAATTTTCCAGATTTTGACTCTTATCCCGTCTCCGCCGATCGACAATGGAGCAACGTCCCAGACCCAGAAATGGATAAATACCCCACAACTCCCGAAACAGAGTCAACCAACGGCAATAGCCCACAATCCGAAGCAATCTCCCCGGTTCCTACACCAGAGCCAGCAGCAGAAGACTCGGAAGCAGTAGCCGAAACTCCCGAAAAAGAAACGGGATTTCTGCCAGTGCTTAAAAACCCAAATTTTCTAGCATTGTGGAGTGGGCAAGTTTTTTCTCAACTAGCAGATAAAGTTTATCTCGTACTGACGATCGCCCTCGTAGCCAGCCGCTTTCAAGCACCAGATCAAACCATCAGCAGGTGGGTATCGGCAATCATGATCGCCTTTACCATTCCCGCAGTGCTGTTCGGGGCTGCAGCAGGCGTGTATGTCGATCGGTGGTCGAAAAAAGCAGTGCTGGTCGCCACAAACCTGCTGCGGGGAGGCTTTGTTTTAACATTGCCCGTGCTGCTGTGGCTCTCTGACGGGTGGGAACTCGGTCAATTGCCGCTCGGATTCTGCTTGCTGCTGCTAGTGACATTCCTTGTTTCGACTCTAACTCAATTTTTCGCCCCAGCAGAACAGTCAGTGATTCCCCTAATTGTGGAACGCCGCCACCTGCTATCAGCCAACTCCCTTTACACCACAACCATGATGGGGTCGGTGATTATTGGCTTTGCAGTCGGAGAACCCTTACTAGCTTTAGCGGACACCTTATTTTCCAACCTCGGCGGCGGACTCGGCATCGGCAAAGAATTAGTAGTAGGCGGAAGTTACGCCTTCGCCGGAGTGCTGTTGCTGTCGATGAAAACAGGCGAAAAAAACGAAGTCGAACACGAACCACCCCACCCCTTAGCAGATTTGCAAGACGGCCTGCGTTACATCAACGATCAACCGAAAGTCCGCAATGCTTTAATTCAACTAATTATTCTATTTTCCATTTTTGCAGCCTTGGCAGTTCTAGCAGTTCGGCTGGCAGAAATCCTCCCCGGTATGAAAGCATCGCAATTTGGCTTTTTGCTGGCGGCCGTGGGCGTTGGCATGGCTGCTGGGGCGGCGACAGTCGGCTATCTAGGCCATAAATTTTCTCACTCCCAACTGAGTTTAATCGGATCGATCGGCATGGCACTTGCTCTGATGGGCCTTTCTGCATTTACACACCATTTGTGGCTCTCGGTGCTGTTCATTACCCTGTTGGGTTTATTTGCCTCATTGGTGGGAGTGCCGATGCAGACTACAATTCAAGCAGAAACTCCAGAAGAAATGCGGGGAAAAGTCTTCGGGCTGCAAAACAATGCCACTAATATCGCTTTGAGTTTACCGTTGGCTTTGGCCGGGGTAGCGGAAACATTTCTGGGTTTGCCGACAGTATTTTTGGGTTTAGCAGGATTAGCGATCGCTGGGGGTGTCTTAACCTGGTATATTTCCCGTAGCACTAATAGCAAAGTCGATCGAATCTAAAAAATAACAAACTCTGATTTACTGGAATGCACATCGCTTGGCTAGGAAAAAAATCACCTTTTTGCGGTAACGTCACTTACTCCAGGGAAGTCACCAACGCACTATTAGACCGGGGATACCAGGTCAGTTTCCTGCACTTTGCCCAAGAAGCGGGCCCACTGGACAGGAACAATACGGGGTGGAACATGGCAAATAGTTCATGGGGAAAGGGAATTGCTCAAACCTCATATACCAATTCGCTCTCGCCCGCCAGTTGCAACGAAGTCTCTTTACCCTGTCACTACAAGTCGCAAATTTATACGATTCCCACTCTCAAGTCCCGCACAGTGCTGATGAAATCTCTGCGGCGGCTCAAACCCGATGTTGTTCACGCTTCCCTGACGCTTTCGCCTCTAGACTTTTTGCTGCCGGAAATTTGTCAAGAATTGAATTTGCCTCTGGTGGCGACTTTTCACCCGCCGTTCGATCGCAAATTGCGGAATTTGACATCGGGAACGCAACACCTGATGTATCAACTGTACGCTCCGTTTTTGGCTAACTACGACTCGACGATCGTTTTTTCTCAAATTCAGCGGGATATATTGGTGAAGTTGGGAGTGCCACAGGAACGGGTGGCTGTGATTCCCAACGGCGTGGATGCTGTTAAATATTCTCCAGGGCCTTCGGGGTTGAAGTCGGAATTAAAGGCCGATCGAATTTTTGTTTACCAAGGCCGCATTGCCCAGGAGAAAAATGTCGAGGCTTTGCTCAAGGCATGGAAACAGTGCAATTTTGGCCCTGGGAACGTATTGGCGATCGTAGGCGACGGGCCCCTAGCCGCCTCGCTGCAACTGTTTTACGGCGAAGATGATGGCATTGTGTGGCTCGGATTTGTTGCCGAGGAGGAACGCCGAATAGAAATTCTGCGGGGTGCAGACGTATTTATTTTGCCTTCTTTGGTGGAGGGACTGTCGCTGTCGCTGCTGGAAGCGATGGCCTGCGGTTTAGCTTGTTTGGCAACGGATGCCGGTGCTGACGGCGAGGCATTGGAGGAAGGTGCGGGGATAGTTTTGAACACTCAGCGGGTACGGAGTCAGTTGCAAACCTTGCTGCCGCTGTTTTGCGATCATCCTGAGTTGGGAATGCTGCTGGGTCAAAAAGCACGCCAACGGGCGATGGAGCGATACACTCTCAGTCAGAATATTACTGAGTTGGAAAAGCTTTATGCAGAGGTTTTGCAAAAGCAGCGCGTACTAATTCGGGGTTTAGCATGAATGTTTTGATCGCTCGTTCCCAGGCTGGAGCCTGGGAACGCAGATCCGGAGCCTCTGCCTCCTCCTTTGTCCCAAGGGAAGCTCTTTTACTCGTTACCAGGCTGGAGCCTGGGAACGCAGATCCTGAGCCTCTGCTTCCATTTTCCAGCCGAGGCAGAGCCTCTAGATATGGGTTCCCAGGCAGAGCCTTGGAACCAGTCAATTGATATCAAAGCGAATCCGTTACCGAACTTTTCTACCCTCCCGGGCGCAAATAATCCAAAAGTCGATCGCCCGAATCGGCCCGAATCAAAGCAACCACAACATTCGGCAAACTTCCCAAACTCGGATAAACAAAATAACGCGGTTCCCACCGCGGCCCAAACTTATCTTTAAAACTGTGCAATCCCTTAAAATTATAAAACTTGCTCAAGTGTTCCGAAAGATAAATCAAAACCTTTTCCAACCGCCCAGATTTCTCAGCCTCTCCCACTCCCGCCAAAGCCGACAAACCCAAATCAAATTCTTCATATCCTAATTCTTGACAATGCTGCAACATCGAAGCAAACAAACACTCCATCGTGCCATTTTCCACCTCAGTGCAACGCCGCATTAAATCAACTCCGACTACCCCATCTCCCGCCGATATCATATTAGCAAAAGCACTAATTCTACCGTCGGGAGTGTGGATGGCTGCGGCGCAAGTTTCCCGCACATATGCCTCGTCAAACCAACCCACGGAAAACTTTTTTTCCGCACCCTGAACCATTTGCAGCCACTCTTCGCTCACGAGTTTCATTTGCCGCATCAATTCGGAACTTAAAGGAGGTTCGTAAAATTCGATTTGATAACCAGCTTTTGTAAGTCTGTTGATAGCAGTTCTCAAGTTTTGATTGCTCTTGCCTTTGAGAGTAAAAGTTTTGAGATTAACAATAGCTTCTTCGCCAATTTGCACCGCTCGAAAACCGAGAGTATAATATATTTCTAGATCCTGGGGCAAAGTTTGATAAAATGCTGGATACCAATCATTGCGATCGCAAAATTCTTGAAACCCTAGAATTGCTTCTTTGCGGTCTTCGGCAGGCCCGATGGGGTCTCCCAAAGCGATCGCACCTCTACCTTTCGGCACATAGGCGATCGTACTTTTTCCTGAAGGACTAAAATAATAAGATTTATCCGGAAGCAACGCCAGTCTCGCTAGGGTTGTCCGCCCATATTTTGCTACAACTTCTTTAGCTTTATTCCGTTCCGAAATACTTGCCGAATTTCGCAGCAATACCGGCCGCAGCAGCATTAAAAGTGCGTAACCAAGCGTTACTGTACCTACAGCATAAATCGAATCTGCAAAAAAGTTAGCAAACCGATTTTTCGGAACCAATCCCGCATTATCCGCCGTAAAAAACATGGCAAAAGTCTGGAATAAAGCTGTGTCTAAATCAAAATTAACCGCTTGTCCGTTAACTTTAAAACCCCCATCCAGAATGTAAAAACCCGCCGTTCCGTAAGCCAGCGTAAACAGCAAAGCCCCCACCAAAACCCTGATTCCTTGAGCAATTGAAGGGCGATCTGATTTAGCTGTAAACGTCTTCCGCATCACCAACAAATGAAACAGCAGTACCCCAGAAAGCAAGCTTTCTTCAACATCCAATCCCTTGACTAAATGAATTACAATAGAAACGATTAACAATCCCACCGTCAGCAACCAAGCAATCCGCTTGCGCCGCAACAAATTAGTTGCCAGAGTTAGCAGCATAAATCCGATAACTGCTGCAAAAAAATGACCGCCCGCACGCACGGGAAAAGGAAAAAACGGCTCCAACCAATTTCGGCGATCGGGTAAACTGGGAGTTACAGCAGACAGCAAGTTAATAACTCCTACCAATCCGGTTAAAAATGATGCAGTCCAGAGTCCAATCCTAGTTTTTTGGGGTAACACTGTTGACCTTTCTAATTTTTCTGTGTTGCCAGTGATATTTTAAACTGTTTTCCAACATAGCTCAAAGAATCGGCTAAATGCTTGTGCCAATAATTCCAACCGACATCCGGGCCAACAATCCCGTGTCCTCCGGGAAATTTGTTAAACTCGTTGGCTATACCCAAACTGTTTAATTGATCGTGAAACTGTTGCGTGGAAATCAGAAATTTTTCGTCTGCTTCCCCCGCATCCAAATAAGCGCGCAACTGCTTTTTATCTTTAACAGGGAGTTTTTCCACTAAATATTTAGGACTGTTAGCCTTGCCGCTTTGATCTGTAAAATAACCGCTGTGGCTGAACAGAATATTAAAATTATTCAAGTAGCGCAAACCGATATTAAAAGCTCCCCAACCCCCCGAAGATTGTCCTCCCATTGCCCAGAATTTGGGGTCTTCCAGCGTTCTGTAGCGCGATTTTACGATCGACACTAACTCGGAGCCGATCGCGGTTCCCACCTTACCGTTGGGCCCGTCAAAATACTGCGGGTCCCACAAAGGACTCGTACCCCGCTTGTCGTTCCCGTCAGGAGTAATTACAATTGATGGCGGCAATCTTTTGCTTTTATATAAATCGTGAAGCACAGAAGTAACAGCAGCTTTGTCCTGATAAGCGCGCGCGTCTCCGTGCCCGCCGTGCAGCAAAAAAATGACTGGATAGCGCTGTTTGGGATTTTTTGCGTACCCAGGTGGCAAAATTAAGCCGTAGGTGCGCTCGGAATTCATAGCTACACTTTTATATGTTTTGAGTTGAAAATTTAAGTCAGCATCAGCCACTACTTTCGGAGGGTCTAACTGAGGTGCTCCGGCAATAAAAACGTACCAGTATCCACTAGCACCGAGGAGGAGGATTGTACCCGTACCGATACCTAAAACTTTTCCCAGCCACTTAGGCATACTTTCAATCTCTCTTTTTTATCTGCGAGCGCAATCCGTACATTATATGCAAGTATATTGTAGAACTGTAGGTGAGGTCGATCGCACATTTTGCAGCTAAACTGCAACGGTCCCTGGAACCCGTTCCACAGTTAAAGTGCAACGATGTTAAATTCTTCAATTCTTTAATCTAAAATGGTATGACTTATCACAATCCTACTCCTACAGTTGATATTATCATCGAATTAGCCGATCGGCCGCACCGCCCGATCGTACTCATCGAACGCCGCAATATTCCCTACGGCTGGGCAATTCCCGGCGGTTTTGTCGATTACGGGGAATCGGTAGAAACGGCGGCAAAACGCGAAGCTTTAGAAGAAACGAGCTTGAATGTAGAATTAATCGAGCAATTTTACGTTTATTCTGACCCAAATCGCGACCCCCGCCAACACACGATCAGTATTGTATTCTTGGCTTCTGCAACAGGCGAACCTCAAGCCGCCGACGATGCTAAAAATTTACAATTTTTTGAATCTTGGCAGATTCCCCATCAATTATGTTTCGATCACGATCGCATTTTGCGCGATTATTGGCGTTACCGTCATTATGGATTGCGGCCGCGTTTGTAGGGTGAGGATTTGTTAACAGCAGATGCACGCGGATTAACGCAGATTGATTGCTATGATTTATCGGTGATTTATCTGTGTTAATCTGCGGTTAAATTCATTAAACTAAATTCTATGGCAAGCTTGACAATATTAGGCGGAGGTGCTTGGGGTTCAGCACTGGCAAATCTGGGAGGCAAAAAAGGATCTCGAGTTAATTTGTGGTCGCGCAGCAGTTCTTTTAATCTAGAATCAGTTATAACAGGTGCGGATGTTGTTGTTTCGGCAGTTTCGATGAAAGGAGTTGGAGCAACGGTCGATCGACTTTTGGCTTTACAGTTAAGTCCCAGTACAATTATAGTTACTGTCACCAAAGGTTTAGACCCCGCGAGTACGCGCACTCCGTCTCAAATTTGGCAAAATGCTTTTCCTAACAATTCAATTGTGGTACTTTCCGGCCCCAATCTTTCCGAGGAAATTCAGCAGGGATTGCCGGCTGCAACGGTAGCAGCGAGTTTGGATTTAGCGGCGGCCAAGCAAGTGCAAAATATTTACAGTTCTGATATTTTTCGGGTTTATGTGAATGAAGACCCGCTGGGAACTGAGTTAGGTGGAACTTTGAAAAATGTATTTGCGATCGCCGCTGGTGTTTGCGACGGTTTACAATTAGGAACTAATGCTAAATCTGCTTTGCTGACTCGCGCTTTGCCGGAAATGATTCGGGTGGGAGTTCGTTTGGGAGCTCGCGCAGAAACTTTTTACGGTTTGTCTGGTTTAGGAGATTTGCTCGCTACTTGCAACAGTCCTTTATCGCGTAATTATCGGGTTGGTTTCGGATTAGCTGAAGGCAAATCTTTAGAGCAAATTTTGCATGAATTACAGAGCACTGCTGAGGGAGTCAATACTACTAATGTGTTGATTGATTTAGCTAATCAACGCGGCATTGAAGTGCCTGTTTCTCGCCAAGTTTATCGCTTATTAAATGGTGAAATTACTGCCGAACAAGCCGTTTTATCGCTGATGGAACGAGCTTTGAAACCGGAGATTTTATAATCTGTACGGCTAGATAGGTAAGGACTTAAGCAAAGCCTAAGTCCTTACCCTTACCTCAAATTTCAAGAAGTGGGTTCACGAGTTGCTAGTTATAAATTAAGAGTTCTCAGCGACATTGGTTGAGCGATCCGATTAATGTTTTGAGAGCTCGGTAGATAAAGAGTTTAAGGCATTGAAGATGAGTTGTGAACCCAAACTCTTTAACCGCTCGCTGCTACTACTTAAGTCATAACTTAATAACTCATAACTTGCAGAGCTAGTTGCACCAGCTTTACATCTTGCCTTGCTGCATTACCTGTTGAAGGTGCTGCCGAATTTCCTTCGTGTGTTCCATGTCAGCTTGCTGCAATTTTTGAAACAGGTCAGCACAAGGCTGAGAACCCATTTCCCGAGCATCTTTCATGTAAGTTTCGTAGGCTTTCAAAGCTTCAGACTTGTTTTGCAAAACAGTTAACAAATCATACTCGAGGTTGCTAATGACTGTACTACCGTTAGTATTCATACACTGACCCTCTGCTAGGATTTGTCCCAAGTTTGACCGATCCAGAGATGACTGTTCATCTGTCTAAAAGGGTAGATAATTTTTACTTTCCGCCGTAATAAAATGCAACTTCTTTATCTTTCAGCGGGGCGAAGTCTGCAGCAACGAGCATTTTATCGAGTTCGCTTTGAGGCAGATGTTTGACACCGATTCGGACAATGCGCGATCGCATGGTATTTGACACGCCACTGCGCTGTCTGCCGGCTTCTAATCCCATCACTTGCTGATAGAGGTCTAATTTTGCTTGCGGAATCGGAGTACCGTCAAAGTCGATTCCAGAGGCGATCGCAACATCGATCGCATCTGCACCAGTTGTAGATTGAGCCGCTGAGTTTGTTTCTGAAGACATTGTGCTATTAAATCGAAGTTTGTTGTGGAAGCATTTTATCAGATCACCTTTTACTTTGGTCAAATTTATCAATATTAATATTTTGCGTTTGCATGAATATTTGACGTTTGCCAGAAAGTCCGCCGGGGTTTTAACCCCCGTCTCAGATAGCAAGTCGACTGAAGAGGACTAAAGAGAAAAATAAAAAATGCTTTCCAGTCGTTTTTTGAGGATTTTTGCTATTAGACACTGGTTTAAACTCCTGGCGGACTTTCGGACTGACGAACTAACCAAGTGGCAGACTTAATTACACAGAAAAAAACCTATAGATTTCGCTCAAATCTACATTGCCACCACTGACAATCACGCCAATCCGAGCATTTTTAGCCTGCACAACACCTGACAACAAAGCCGCCGCTGCTAACACTCCAGTCGGTTCAACAACTATCTTCATGCGTTCCCACATAAAAAACATTGTCTGGCGAATTGCGTCTTCGGAAACTGTTGCCATATCGTCCACATAATGCAGCACCAAAGGAAAGGTTAATTTGCCCAAAGATGGCGTGCGCGCACCGTCAGCAATAGTATCGGGGTTAGTAACAGTTTGCAGCGTTTTCGTGCGGAACGATCGCGCAGCATCGTCTGCTTGCTCGGGTTCTACTCCTATTACTTTACACTGCGGAGACAAAGTTTTTGCGGAGATCGCGCATCCCGACAGCAAACCCCCGCCACCGCAACAAACTAACAGCAAATCCAACTCCCCAACTTCTGCGATTAATTCCAGCGCCGCCGTACCTTGTCCCGCAATCACCCACGCATGATCGTAAGGAGGAATAATTGTCAAGTGCCGTTGCGCGCCAATTTTAGCGGTTAACTCTTCGCGGGAAACTTGAGTGCGATCGTACAAAATAATCTCTGCGCCGTAGCCGCGAGTCGCTTCTTGCTTGACTTTGGGCGCATCTGCCGGCATGACAACAGTAGCAGGAATTTCTAGCAACCGTGCCGCCAGGGCGATCGCCTGCGCGTGATTTCCCGAAGAAAAAGTCAGCACTCCCCGCTGTTTTTCGGCTTCAGATATCTGCATCAAAGCATTGCAAGCACCCCGAAATTTAAACGAACCCGTGCGCTGAAAGTTCTCGCACTTGAAAAATACCTGAGAATTTGTGCCTTTGTTGAAAGTTTCCGAAGTCAGCACCGGTGTCTTAAAAGCTTTGCCCTGCAAGCGATTTGCCGCCGCCTCCACATCCGTGAAACAGACCGATAAAGGATTTTGGGCACATAAGTCGGTACTCATAGATTTTATATTGGGGCGATCGAGAACTTTATTTGTAGGATGGGCATAGCCCGCTTCACTCCTACCATTAAATTATCAATTTTTATCATAAGCTTATTAATAATTATCATTAGAGGTTACGCTTAATTGTTAAAAAAGCTGTTGACTACAATCAAAGTTATGACAATTTACTATCAAAAAGTAAAGGGACGTTTGTACTTGCACAGGAGAGAGATTAATGAATACAAATTTAACCACCGCCCGATTAATTATTGGGAAACAGCACGGCGCAGTGTCTTGATTTTGGGTAATATCCAATCCGTTGGCATCGGAATTATTCATCTGTCTCTTCCCTGTCTCTGAATCCTCTGTGTCCTCTGCGGTTATATCGATTCCGATACAACCGGAATCGATATAACGGATAAAATAAACCGCATTGGATCGTGAAATTGCTCTCGCGATCGCGATCGACTCTAACCCTAGACAACAACGTAAAAAAGGACTTGGCTGTGCCATTTCCCTACCCAAAAAAGAGCGACTAAATTGTTTAACAATTACAAAAAAAAGGACACAGTAATACTGTGTCCTTACCTGTTTATTGTAGGAACACGGCTTGCCGTGTCCCTAACCGTACCGCCGATATCCCGATTAGGATTCTTGCCTTTTAGAACAAGAACAATTCAGAATTACCAGTCGGTCCCAAATTGACATCGACAGTAGCAAACAAACTGTTGCCACCAACCGTAGAACCGTTGCTATCGTAATACAGCTTAGTAGACAAACCGTCGTAGATAGCCATGATGGACGGCCCGGTTAAAGTTCCTTCAAACACAGTTACATCAGAAACTGTGCTGCTGTAAGCGTAGAAACTCGAACCCAAAGGCCCAGATCCGGTCGTAAAGGCTGCAAAACCAGTGCTGTCGAGGTTAATTTGATCCTCAGCAGTGCTGTAATTGGTAATTACATCCCCGCCGTCAGCAGTAGTTCCGCTGAACACAAACACATCCAAACCAGTACCGCCGTCGAGAACATTGGTTCCCACACCACCGATTAAAGTGTCATTCCCGATACCGCCGTTGAGAGTATCGCTACCGCCACCGCCGAAGAGGCTGTCATTGCCATCGTCGCCGGAAATGCTGTCGTTACCCAAACCGCCGTCGAAAATGTCGGCACCGCTGCCGCCGCTGAAGATGTCAGCAAACTCAGTACCAGTGACGCTGTTAGCATCAGCATTTCCGGTAAACAA